>JAZSJL010000346.1:0-5744 GCA_045534355.1 Acutalibacteraceae bacterium | reverse complement strand
CGTAGGTCTTAATATTCTTAAAGCTTTTTGTGAAATAGGAGATTAAAATGAAAATTATTCCTGCTATAGATTTATACGAGGGTAAGGCTGTGCGCCTTTTAAAGGGCAACTATAATGACCTTACCGTTTATTCAGAAAACCCAATTGAAATAGCTCTTGATTTTCAGTCACAGGGTGCAACAGAGCTTCACACAGTAGACTTAGAGGGTGCTCGTGACGGTGGCACACCAAATATTGATATAATCAAAAGCTTTGTGGAAAACACAAAGCTCAACGTTGAGGTTGGTGGTGGTATCCGTTCAATGGAAACTGTCAATGCTTACCTTAATGCAGGTGTAAGCAGAGTTATTTTAGGTACAGCAGCCGTAACAGACGAGGAATTCCTTGTTGAAGCAGTTAATACCTGGGGTGATAGAATCGCTGTTGGCGCCGATATAAAGGACGGTAAGGTTGCTATAAAGGGTTGGGTAGAAAAGTCCGAATACGGTACCTTCGAGTTTTTTGAGAAGCTTGAAAAAATAGGTGTTTCTACAGTTATTTGCACAGATATATCAAAGGATGGTGCAATGCAGGGTACTAACCGAGAGCTCTATAAGGAGCTTTCCCAACGCTTTAACGTGAATATTATTGCATCAGGTGGCGTTTCTACCCTTGATGATATAAAGGCACTCAATGAAATGGATTTGTTCGGTGCAATAATCGGCAAAGCTTACTACACAGGTGCAATTAAAATAAGCGATGCTCTGGAGGTAGTAAAATGATTACAAAAAGAATTATTCCTTGCCTTGACGTGCGAAACGGCACAGTTGTTAAGGGTACGAATTTCAAGGATTTGAACGAAATTTCATCACCTGTAGAGCTTGCAGAGTACTACAGCTCACACGGTGCAGATGAGCTTGTTTTCTACGATATTACAGCCTCATCAGACGGAAGAAAGCTTTTTACCGACATTCTTACGGAAACTGCTTCACGAGTTTTTATCCCCTTAACAGTAGGTGGAGGTATAAATACTCTTGAGGACTTCGACAGAGTACTTAAGTGTGGTGCAGATAAGGTTTCTGTGAATTCAGGTGCTATTAAAAATCCTTTGCTTATTAAAGAGGCAGCGCAGAAATATGGTGACCAATGTGTTGTTTTGTCCGTAGACGTAAAAAGAGTGGACGGTCAATTCAGAGTTTTTGCTAAAGGTGGCAGAGAGGACACAGGACTGGATGCCTTGGAGTGGATAAAGCAGGGTGTTGAAAACGGCGCAGGTGAAATCGTTGTTAACTCAATAGATACCGATGGTGTGAAGCAGGGCTTTGATATTGAGCTCCTACAGGCAGTTGCAGCAATTGTAAACGTACCGGTTATTGCTTCAGGTGGCGCAGGCTGTAAGCAGGATTTTGTTGATTTATTTAATCAGGTGCCTGAAATCACGGCAGGTCTTGCAGCATCAATTTTCCACTATGGCGAGGTTACTATAGATGACCTTAAAAAGACATTGAAAGAGAATAATATTACAGTGAGGATTTAATTATGTTTGATATAGAAAAAATTAAGTTTGATGAAAAGGGTCTTGTACCTGCAATTGTTGTAGACGATAAAACAGGTGAGGTTTTAACACTTGCCTATATGAATAAAGAAAGCCTTCAGATTTCTATCGAAAAGAAGCTTACCTGCTTCTGGAGTCGTTCAAGGCAGGAGCTTTGGCTTAAGGGCGAAACAAGTGGTAACTATCAGCACATTGTAAGTATAACTGCAGATTGTGATATGGATGCTCTAACAGTAAGAGTAAAGAAGGATGGTCCTGCATGTCACACAGGTGAGGAAAGCTGTTTCTTCAATACTGTGCTTGAGGGTGAAGAAGCACCTGAGTTTTCTGTACAGGGTCTTTATGAAATGCTTCAGGGCAGAAAAACAAACCCACAGGAGGGCTCCTATACAACCTACCTTTTCCAAAAGGGTATAGATAAAATCCTCAAAAAGGTTGGCAAAGAATGTACAGAGGTTATTATTGCAAGTAAGGCAAACGATAAGGCAGAGGCTATCTACGAAATATCTGACCTTATGTACCACGTTATGGTGCTTATGATTGAAATGGGTATCTCCATAGATGATATAATGAAGGAGCTTGCTTCACGTCATATTATAGACCACAAGGTTAAGCAGGAAAAAATGACCGGCTCCAACGATTGACAAATTTCTCACTTTAGAATACAATTAATTCAAAGTGTGGTGTAGCCATGAAATTGTTAATTATTAAAATATTTGTTTTGTGTATAAAAATCCTCTATACACCAATGAAGCTGAGGAAAACACAAAACAGGATTTTATATCTTTCACGCCAGAGTAACGAGAAGTCCACGGATATGCTTATGCTGGAGGATGGTATTAGGAGAATATCTCCTCATACCAAGCAGGTTTTTCGCCTTCGTAAATTAAAGGACGAAAGCGCAATATCCTTGTCGTATGTTTTAAGTATATTCGGTGATATGTGGGAAATGGCTTCTGCAAAGGTTGTTATTACAGATACGTATTCAATCCCCGTATCATGCCTTAAGCATAAGGGAAATCAAAAAATTGTGCAGATATGGCATGCAATGGGTGCCGTTAAAAAATTCAGTCTTCAGGCTGCAGGTAAAGCACAGGGCAGAGATTTGGGCGTTGCTAAAGCAATGCATATGCACGAAAACTACGACTACGTACTTGCTCCCTCGTCTGCTACAGGTGAAATTTATTGTGACGCTTTCGGCTGTAAAAGTGAAAATATAAAAATACTTTCCTTGCCGAGGGTGGATGTGATTCTTGACGGAGAAAACAGACGAGAGGAATTCTTATCCTTGAATCCATCGTTTGAGGGTAAAATGCTTGTTGTTTACGTACCAACCTTCCGTGATGACGATGAGATTTACGCAAGGGAATTGTGCAAAGCCTTTGAAGGCAATTCCGATATGGCTCTTGTCGTTTCAGCGCACCCTTTGAGCAAAACAGCACAGCAGGGAGCTTATGCTTTAAACGGTAATTTCACAAGCCTTGATTTAATGAAGCTTGCAGATTACGTTATAACCGACTATTCTGCCTGTACCTTCGAGGCTGCTCTATTAAATAAGCCACTATATTTCTTCGTTCCCGACTATGAAAAATATAGTAAGGAGCAGGGCTTGAACGTGGATATTTTTACAGAGCTTACAGGTGTTACATTCAAAGAAACAGCACCACTTGTTGAGGCTTTGAATACTAAAAAATATGACTTTAATATGCTTGGGGCATTTACCGACAAGTATGTTGAAAATAAAGGTAACGAAAATACTGAGCGTTTGGCATCGTTCATCAGCTCATTGTTGGAGGAATAATAATGAAAAGAATTTTAACCTACGGAACATTCGATTTGCTTCACTACGGTCATATCCGTATTCTTCAGCGTGCAAAGGAAATGGGTGACTACCTTGTTGTTGCCCTTTCTACCGATGAATTCAATGCAACAAAGGGTAAAAAGGCTTACCACAACTACGAAACACGTAAAAAGATGCTTGAAGCAATCCGTTACGTAGACCTTGTTATCCCTGAAAATAACTGGGAGCAGAAGGTTCAGGATATTCTCGATTACAAAATTGACGTTTGCGTAATGGGCTCCGACTGGGCAGGTAGCGACAAGTTCGATTACCTTAAGGAGTATTGCGAGGTTGTTTTCCTTGAGAGAACACCCGGTATTTCAACATCGCAGATTAAAAACGATTTACAGCTTCAGGAAGCAGTAGATGGTGTAGACCAGGTTCCACAGACCTGATTAGAGAGAGGTATTATAATGTTCAAAAAGCATTTGAACAAAATAAAAAAGATGGTAAATGGCAGTAAGCTTGATTATATCGCTTACTGCGATTTGCCTATTGAGGAGAAATTTGTTCTTCTCGAGGGTGGGCAGGGCTCAAACATAAACGGCAATATGTTTGCTATGCTTAAGGAGCTTTGCGAAAATCCTAAGTGGGCAGAATATACACCTGTTTTCGTTGTAACAGGTAAAACGTTGGAGAAGGCAAAAGCAAGAATGTCCTTCTATGGCTATAGTAAAGCATTGCTGGTTATCCGTGACTCTGCAGATTATTGCAAATACCTTGCAACTGCAAAGTATCTTTTAACGGATAACACCTTCCCACCGTATTTCAATAAGCGTAGTGGTCAGGTTTATCTTAATACCTGGCACGGCACACCACTCAAAACCTTGGGTAAGGCAAACAAATCAAGCCTTGCTTCTCTTGCCAATGTGCAAAAGAACTATCTTATGAGCGACTATGCTCTTTTCCCCAATGAATTTACTCGCAATGTGTTTATGAAGGACTATGACCTTGAGCCATTGTTCAGTAATGTAAGCTTTATAGGCAACTATCCACGAAACTACATTTTCTACGATGCCGAGGCAGGTCAGGTCATTAGGGAAAAATTAGGCTATAAGGGCAAAAGAGTTTTTGCATATATGCCTACCTGGCGTGATGCAGATACAAATGCCCAAAAGCAAAAACAGCTTGAAAGAACACGTCAGATACTTCAGGAGTTTGACGAGAAATTGGATGATGATTCAGTTTTGCTTGTTAATCTCCACTTCTTACTTGCTTCGCAGATTAATTGCGACGAATATAAGCATATTGATTATTTTTCATCCGATTACGATACCTACGAAATCCTTAACGCCTGCGATGGACTTATAACAGACTACTCCAGCGTTTTCTTTGATTTTGCAGTTTCAGGTAAAAACATAATTCTTTATGCGTATGACAAGGCAGACTATTTATCCACTCGTGGAATATATATGGATTTTGAAAGCCTTCCGTTTCCGATTGTTGAGGATGTGGATAGCGTAATTAAGCTTATGGCAACAGATATTCCTGTGCCCGATTCCTTTATTGAGGAGTATTGTGCCTTTGGTGATAAGGCTTCCTGTGAGAGGATCTTTTCTCTTTTAGTAAACGGTGAAAGTGATTACTATCAATTAAAGAAGCACGAAAATGCCGATAACCTCTGTCTCTTGTATGGTGGCACCTTAATGCCTAATACCTACAGAGCACTTAAGGCGTATATGGATGATAATCCACAGTATAAGTACGTGGTATCGTACCGACTTGCAATGACACCGGATAACAAAACCAAGCTTGATGACCTTGTAGGTGATGTATCTCTTTACGGACTTCTCACGGCATACCAGTACAAGGTTAAAGAGATTATATTGTTCTTTATTGCTTGTGTATTCGGTCTTTACAATATTAAAACCCTCAAAGGCTTTTTCAAAAGAGAAAACAGCCGACATTTTCCGGGTGTGAAGCCACAAAGAGTTGTTGATTTTGCTCGTAACAGCTGTCTTATGGCAGGTATTTTGTCAGCCTTCGGTTGTGAAAAGCAGTATGTCAAGCATAGTCATTTTTGTGGTGGCAAGGTAAGTAAATACGCTAAAAAGTTGGAAAAGAAGCTTGGCTTTAAAGCTCAAAGCAATAAGGATGCAGAAAAGAAAGCTATAGAGGAAATTGAGGATAGCGAAATTAAACTAAAGGTACTTGCAGAGTTTTCCTCAATGAATAACAGACTACCTCTTTACTTCAACGTTGGTAAAAAGATGAGAATAATATCTCTCTTTACTTTAAAAACACCTGTAAAAACAAACCTTAACGACCTTTTTGTTGCTATAGGTGACCACCAATACAAGCCTCGTTTTATTGCTAAACGTAAAAAATCAAGGGTACACAAGGGTATATATAGCGTTACTGTGCCTGTTG
>JAZSJL010000064.1:0-3489 GCA_045534355.1 Acutalibacteraceae bacterium | reverse complement strand
TTTTGTTTACGGGGTGAAATTTTTTGGATAATATTAATGATCTTTGGTCAGCTATTTTGCAAGAGCTGACAGGTATGGTTTCAACGGCAGTAATGTCCACCTGGATTAAAACCTTGGTTCCGGTTTCTTTTGATAATGACTGCCTCTGCTTGGAAACCTCTTCCGACTTCAAAAAGGGAATTATTGATAGCCGATTCAAGAAAGATATTATGGCAGCTTCAGCTGCAGTGCTTGGCTTTGATATTAATATCGAAATTGTTGTTGAGCAGGGTAACGGTACACAGAGTGCTCCTGCAAACACCACGACCACTACAAATACAGCTCCTGTAGATACAGGCAGACTTGAGCCAACCTTCAATAACTTCATTGTTGGCTCCACAAACCAGTTTGCATATGTTGCTGCTGTTGCTGTTGCAAAAAATCCCGGTAGCGTACACAACCCACTTTTTATATACGGTGATTCAGGTCTTGGTAAAACCCACCTGCTTAAAGCTATCAGGGCATATCTTATGGAAGAAAGACCGGGTATGAATATTCTTTTTACCTCAGGTGAAAATTTCCTTAATGAAATGATTAACCATATGGCTGAAAAGAAAATGTCTGAATTCCACAACAAATACAGAAATGCAGATATTCTTCTTATGGACGATATTCAGTTCATCGGCAGGACAAGCGTTGCACAGGAGGAATTCTTCTACACCTTTGAGGCGCTTATAAATCAAGGTAAGCAGATTGTTCTTACATCAGACCGTCCACCAAAGGATATTCCTACTTTAGAGGAAAGATTGAGAGCACGCTTCGTGCAGGGTCTGCTTGCAGATATTCAGCCTCCACTGCTTGAAACAAGAATTGCTATTATTCGACGTAAGGCACAGGCTTTGGGAATGATTATTCCTGACGACGTGGTTGAATTTATTGCTGAAAGGCTTAAAAACAACGTAAGGCAGATTGAGGGCGTTGTAAACAAGCTCCACGCAGTATTTTCAATTACAGGTGAGGAGCCTACCATTGGCGTTGCTCACGACGTTATAAGAGATATTATTTACTACGAGCAGCCGACAGAGGTTGTTATAAACAGCATTATAGATAAGGTTGCCACAGCCTTCGGCGTTTCTGCAGATGATATTCGTTCAGATAAGAAAAAGGCTGAAATTTCAAATGCAAGGCAATTCGCAATGTACATAATGCGTGAGGTTACAACTCTTACCTTTGAAGAAATCGGTGCACAGTTTGGTGGTAAAAAGCACTCTACGGTTATTTACTCCATAGAGGCAGCCGAAAGTAAGATGGATGATAATCCTCAGCTTAAAAATATTGTGTACGATATTCTTAAGAGCATTAAGGACGAGAGAATTGAATAAGATGTAATGCTAAGCATTACAACTAAGTTTGCCTAACGGCAAGTGAAGTTCACTAAAGTGAGTGAAGTTACTACGTAGTGAAGTTGCACCTTACGGTGCAGTGGCAAACTTAACTTCACTTTACGCCGTAGGTGTAAAACTTCACTGTGATTTGTCACAACTTCACTTTTGCGATAGCAAAAACTTCACCTAAACTTTAATATGTTTATCTACAATTTAAACAGCTATGTTCAAAAAGTTATGAACATTGTAAACAGTACATTTTTAAAGGGCATTTTTACTGACAGAATTTAACATTTAATAAACAGAGAGTAAAATGTGGTCAAGCCCTTTAAAAACAAGGCTCGTACAGGTGCTTCTACAAACTGACAGGCTCTACTACTGCTACTGTTTAATATATTATTTTTCCAACAAAAAAGTTTTTTATTCGTTAATTTTGATTTTTATTTCGGAGGTAGTTCTTATGAAATTTACTTGCAACACATCTATATTTGCAGAGGCTTGTAATATTGTTCAGCGTGGTGTTCCTCAGAAGAGCACAATACCGTCAACAGAAGGTATATTCATTCAAGCAAAAAATTCAAAGCTTAACCTTACAGGCTACGACCTTGAGGTAGGTATTACTACCTTTATAGATTGCTCAATAGAGCAGGAGGGTAGCATTGTTCTTAATGCAAGACTTCTTTGCGATATTTTAAGGAGGCTCCCTGCTGCATCCGTTACAATTTCAGTTGATAGCCACAGCCTTTGCAAAATTAATTCAGGTGAAACAGAATTTTCTCTTGTAGGCATTCCTGCTCACGATTATCCTGAGCTTCCTACAGTTTCAGGTGGTCTCCCATTTGCAATTAAGCAGGGTATTCTCCGTGATATGGTTAAGCAGACTATTTTCGCAGTTGCAGTACAGGACATTAAGCCTGTTCACAAGGGTATTAAGTTTGAGGTTGAAAACAACAATTTAAGACTTATCTCCTGCGACGGCTTCCGTCTTGCAATCAGAAATGAAGCTATTGACTATGCCGGTGAGGACCTTACCTTTGTTGTACCGGCAAAAACCCTTGCAGAGGTCTGCAAGCTTGTTGACGATGATGACAATAACGTTTCATTCTCAATCGGCAAAAAGTTCATTCTCTTTGAGATTGGCAACTACAGAATAATTTCCCGTCTTTTAGAGGGTGAGTTCTTTAATTATAAGAACGCTATCCCTGCAGAAAGCTCAACTAAAGCAAGAGTTAACCTTAAGCTTATTGTTGATGCTGTTGAAAGAGCATCTCTTCTTATTACAAGCAAGATTAAGAGCCCAATCCGTTGCGTTTTTGATGATAATACAATAAGAATATCAAGTGCAACTGCTCTCGGTGCTTCAACAGACAGAATTCCTGCTTCAATTGAAGGCAAAAGAGTAGAAATCGGCTTCAATAACTCATACCTTACAGACTGCCTTAAAACTGTAGATGCTGACGAGGTTTCCATTGAGCTTTCAAGCCCTGTTTCTCCGATAATTATTAAGCCAATTGAAGGGGACAGCTTCATATTCCTGATTATTCCAATGAGACTTAAAAATGAAAACATCGGCTGATTTTAGCTGCCGGTTGCCAGCTACCAGTCGCCAGAGCATCGCAAAGCTTAAAGTGTAGCGATAGACTTTCATCCCTGTATGCCGAAGGCGTATAGGGAGGGGGACCACGCCTTTGGCGTGGTGCTGGGTAGTTCTCTTACCTCCATTCTTCACTCCAAGTGAAAATATCTATCCGTTTTATTAATTTATCTACAATCCAACGAAAGAATGTTTATAAATGAAAATAAAAGTTAAGGTTGCTAAAAAGCAACACGTAGAATTTATTTTAAAAGCCGAATATATAAGGCTGGATGACCTTTTAAAGAACCTTTCTCTTGTAAACACAGTGGGTCACGCCAAAATTGTTATTCTAGAGGGTGAGGTTAAGGTTAACGGCGAGGTTTGTACCATGAGGGGCAAAAAGCTCCGTTCAGGCGACTTCGTTGAATATGAGCACGATATTTACGACGTTAAGTAATAAAAATTTCTTTTAAATTTGCTTAAAATCCACTTACAGAGGAAAAAATGAGAGTTAATTCAATTAAATTGAATAATTTTAGAAATATTTCC
>JAZSJL010000276.1:0-3057 GCA_045534355.1 Acutalibacteraceae bacterium | reverse complement strand
ACAAATATTAAATCCGGTAGAAGGTTTGCTATCTTTATTTTTGTTACACCTATAAGGTATAAGCTTTAGGCTGTTATCATTACAGAGCCTGCGCAAATAAGCTCATTTATTGCAAACTCGCTTAAGAATGAGCCTAATGCCATAGAGAGAGCTACAAGCCCACCCTGAAAAACAAGCACGAAGGCTGCAGAGCAAAGCACACCAATACCTAACGACGCAGAAAGCATTGTGGCTGAAATTAAGTCCAGCAATGATTTTGTATAGAGCATTTCGTTATCTCCTGAAATACCTGCATTCATTGAGCCTACAATTGTCATTGCACCAACACAGAAAAGGAGAGAGGCTGTAACAAAGCCTTGTGAGAAGGTGCTTCCCTGTGCTTCAGTTTTTTTCTTTTGTAGCTTGTCACCTAACCTTGAAAGCTTACCATCTAAATCAATAAGTGTGCCTGCAATTGCACCTAAAACAAGGGATATAATCATTACAAGCTGATTTTCGCCCTTTATAATACCACCTATACCGATTGCAATTGTGCAAAGACCAATTGCAGTCATTACGGCGCTTGTGAGCTTTTCGGGTATTTGCTTTTTCAGCAGCAGACCCACTACACCACCAATAATTACAGTAAGGGTGTTCACAAGAACACCACTAAAGCTTTGCAAAATATCCATTGTCAGTTTTCTCCTTTAAATAAATTCCAAGGGTAGCTCTCAAAATCAGGCTCACATCGGAAGGTTAATTTTTCCTTGGTTGTAGGGTGATTGAAGGTGATTCGGTAGGAGTGCAAGGCGATTTCGCAGTTGGTTCTGTCCTTGCTACCGTATTTAATATCACCTGTAAGGCACAGCTTCCTTGAAGCAAACTGAACACGAATCTGGTGAGTTCTGCCTGTGTGCAAAAGCACCCTTACCATAGCTTTTCCATCTTCTTTTTGCAGAGTAGTATACTCTAAAGAGGCGTCCTTAACGCCTTTGCGTACTCTGTTTACCACATATGAACGGTTTTTACGTGAATCTTTAAAAAGTAAATCCTTAAAAACACCTGAATCATCTTGGGGTATTCCGTCGCAAACGGCAAGGTACTCCTTTTGCAAACGACCTTCTGCAATGTCTCTTGAAAGAGTAGCAGCGCTTTGCTTGTTGTTTGCAAAGACCATAACTCCACCTACGTTTCTGTCAAGACGGTGGAGAAGGTGAAGCTCTTTACCTGCCCTTTCACTTAAAAGACCGATTATGCCCTTTTCGGCAGGGGAATCCTCGCTACCGATACCCTTGGGCTTAACACAGACTGTTATATCCTTATCTTCGTATAAAACAATTAAATCCATAAAATACCTACTAATTATTGATGTTCATATGCTACCACATTTTAATCTTATCTTCAATATTTGAAAATAAAAAAACTTCGGTATTTCACCGAAGTTTTTATTCTATGTAGCTCAAATTTTTGAGTATCCGTGGCTGTTGATAAGTGCATCAATCTTCTTTTTCTCTTTACAAAGTGGGCACTCGTGAGCAGGAGCGTTGAAGTAGCCGTCTAAATCGTGTGGATTGAAAACGGAATTAACCTCATAACCCATACATTCATTTGTGGTAGAGAAAATTGAAGATATACCCACAACATTTCCTCCGTAATAATTTACTGCTTCAATTGCTGACTGTGCCGTTACGCCCGATGCAACGGAAACAGCAAGTATAAGCACGTGCTTGCCCTTAATCATAGGTACAATGTTATCTCTGAACATCATTTGAGCACCGGAGGTGATTTCAGGTGTAACAACGTAAATTGTCTGGTGAGCATTTATGTTTGAAAAGGATTGCTTTGTAAGCTCGTTTGCAAGGCATGTGCCGATAACCTCTGTACCGTCAAGGCAGAGAATAGTGTCTATGATTGTTGTGGAATAGTTGTAGCTTTCGCAAAGCTCCTGTGCAACAGCCTTTGCCTCGGAAAGACGGGATTTTTGAGCAGCCACATCAATATAGTAGTTTGTGTGAGAGTGGTTAGATGCAAAGTGACCCTTTGCTACTCTCAAAAACAGGTTTTTACGCTTTGTTTTGATTTTTTCAATATGTGTTGTTGGCATGAAAAATCCTCCCTTTAGATAGACGGAGCACCACGGGTGCTCTATAGAATTATTTTATAATATGTTTATTATAAAAATCAATTCACAATCTACCTAAAAGGAGGGGGTTGTTTTTGTAGATTTTATTTAATCATTTCCTCAAATTCTGCTTCGGATATGACTCTTATGCCTAAATCGTTGGCTTTTTTTAGCTTGCTGCCTGCGTTTTCACCTGCAACAACAATTGTGGTTTTTGCAGATACAGAGCCCGATGCCTTACCACCGAATTTCTCTATGATTTCCTGCGCCTCACGTCTGCCGAATTTTTCCAACGTGCCCGTAAGCACGAAGGTCATTCCCTCAAAGCGCCTGTCCTCAATTACAGTCAGGTTTTTCATATTAAGACCTAACTCCTTAAGCTCCTCTATCATATGCCTTGTGGCAGGGAGTGAGAGTGTTTTAACTATAGTCTGTGCACTGATTATACCTATACCGTCGATTTCTGTAATATCATCTACAGAGGCGTTGAGCAGGCTATCCATATCACCAAAGTGGTTTGCAAGAAGCTTTGCAGCCTTAAGACCCACGTGGTGTATGCCTAATGCAAAAATAAGCTTGAATAAATCATTTTCTTTTGATTTTTCAACAGCTTCAAGAAGATTGAGTGTACTCTTTTCTCCCATTCTTTCGAGAGAAACAAGCTCCATAGGAGAGAGCCTGTATATATCGGATGCCTTTGCAATAAGCTTTTCGTTTACAAGCTGTTCTAACACGGCCCTACCCAAGCCCTCTATATCCATTGCATCTCTTGAGCAGAAATGGATAAGCTTTCTAAGAAGCTGTGCAAAGCTATCGGGAGGCATACTCTCGGTATAAACGTCAAGCCTGCGGAAGATATCCTCGGCTATAGGATTTTCGAGAAGGTTTATAACCTCCACGTCCTCGGGAAACAAATCAATCCCTTCAACTCCCGAAGTCTCTTTGTCAAAGTGGAA
>JAZSJL010000348.1:0-3116 GCA_045534355.1 Acutalibacteraceae bacterium | reverse complement strand
TAAGGAAAACCTTAAAACATCAATTTACTACTTTGATATGCTCAAGCAAGCAGGTATCAAAACTCACTACGTAAGCGCTGATATTGACAACGCTACTATGAAGGTTCTTCCTGGTAAGGTATTCGGTCACGGTCTTGAGGTTATTTGCAGACTTGTTGCAACAGGTAGCTTCATTCGTCGCTATGGTGAGTACATTGAGGATGGCACAGTTCTCGAGGGTGGCTACGTTGAGTGCACATTCAAGAACGATGCTAAGGGCGACCCACTCGTTACAGGCGAGGGTCTTGCAGCTCTCGGTGTTATGAGCCTTGAAATGTTCGAAAGCATGAAGGAGCAGACACTTAAAATCACAAAGATTATTGCTGACGACCTTAAGACAATCGGTCTTGACCTTTGGGATATTAAGTTTGAGTTCGGCTACAACAACGGTGAGGTTATCCTCATTGACGAAATCGCATCAGGTAACATGAGAGTTTACAAGGGCGACACAATCGTTGAGCCTGTAGAGCTTACAAAGCTTATCTTAAACAGATAAAAAAATATTTGCCACCATTCAATTTGAAAATTGAATGGTGGCAATTTTTTGTTTATAAACTCTTTATAAAGTTAATGCTCATTTCAGCGCACTCAATGGGAGTCTTACCCATTGACGGGTCATCCTGTTCAACTACTACCCAGCCGGCACCTGCTTTTTCGGAAGAAGCAATAATCTTTTTCCAATCCTGACATCCATAGCCAACCGGACGGAATTCAAATGTATTTTCTTCCTGTGCACTTTCTTCCTCTTCAATGCCTATAAGCTTGTAGAGTGGGCCGTTACCCTTCTGACCTGCGAAGTCCTTAAGGTGAACAATAGGTGCTCTGCCTGTATATTTTTCAACGTATGCTGCAGGCTCCTCGCCACCAACATTTACCCAGCAGGTATCAAGCTCTGTCTGAAGTAAATCTGCAGGGATTGTGCTGTAGAGAATATCAAGAGCATACTCACCGTCTATTTTAAGGAACTCAAAATCATGGTTGTGGTAAAGAAGAAGGAGGCCCATATTCTTTGCTGCCTCACCTATTTTGCGAATACCTTCTACTGTAGCAGACCAACCCTCTGTACCGGGGCGACATTCCTCTGTAAGGTATGGAACAACAACGTATTTACAACCCATATCCTTATAATCCTGCAATACTGCCTCGGGATTTTCAAGCATATCGTAATATGGTACGTGTGCTGATACAGGAGTAATACCGATTTCATCGCAGATTGCTTTAACCTCTTTGCCTGTTCTGCCGAAGAGACCTGCAAACTCTACGCCCTTGTAGCCTAACTCCTTAACCTTTTTGATTGTGCCGACAAAGTCCTTCTCCATATCGTCACGAACTGAATAAAGCTGAATAGCTATTGGTAATTTCATAATAATTCTCCTTTAAGATAGTTTACTCTCATATCTTACTCCAATTGTTTTTATATTTCAAGTGTTTTAGGAATATGTTTATTGACAAAAAGTTGTATATAGTTATATACTATTAACTATATTAATGAGTAGTATTTTAAGGAAAGAGGTTAATCCTATGAAATATATTGTTGTTTTATATGACGGAATGGCTGACTACCCTGTTCCTGCTCTCGATGGCAAAACACCTATGGAGCTTGCTAAAAAGCCTTTGCTTGACAGCCTTGCACGTAATGGCGAAATCGGTCTTGTAAAAACTGTGGCAGAGGGTCTCAAGCCGGGTAGCGATATTGCTAATATGAGCGTTTTAGGCTACAACCCCAAGGACTGCTACACAGGCAGAAGCCCTCTTGAAGCAGTAAGCATCGGCGTTGATATGCTTGATACTGACATTATCTTCAGAACAAACCTTGTTACCTTATCCGACGAGGAAAACTACGAGGATAAAACAATGGTTGACTACAGCGCAGGTGATATATCCACAGAAGAGGCTCGTGAAATCATAAAGAGCGTTGAGGAGCACTTCGGTAATGATATATTCAAGTTTTATGGTGGCGTTGCATACCGTCATTGCCTTGTTTGGCACGAGGGTACGCTTGATTTAGGCAAAATGACACCACCACACGATATTTCAGGCAAGGTAATCGGTGAGCACCTCTCCACAAGTGAAAATGCAAAACAGCTTATTGCTATGATGAAGGAAAGCTATTCATTCCTCATGGAGCACCCTGTAAACAAAAAGAGAATTGCAGAGGGCAAACGCCCTGCAAACTCAATTTGGCTTTGGGGTGAGGGCACAAAGCCTGCACTTTCAAACTTCAAAGAGAAGTATGGAGTAGAAGGCTCCATTATTTCTGCAGTTGACCTTCTTAAGGGTATTGCAAAGTGTGCTGGAATGGCTGCACCTGAGGTTGAGGGAGCGACAGGCTACATAAATACAAACTTCGAGGGTAAGGCAGAGTGTGCAATAAAGGAGCTCAAAACAAAGGATTTTGTTTATATTCACCTTGAAGCTCCCGATGAGTGTGGTCACAGAAATGAGCCTGAAAATAAGGTTAAGGCAATTGAAATCATAGACGAAAAAATACTTGGCAAGCTTTTACCTGCCCTACAAAAGTACGATGATTTCAAAATAATGGTACTCCCCGACCACCCTACACCAATCGTTACAATGACACATGCTTCTGACCCTGTGCCATATATGATTTACCAAAAATCAAAGGCAGCAGACAACGGCACCCCATCCTTCAACGAGGAAACTGCAAAGGCTACAGGAAACTTTGTTGAGGTTGGTCATACATTAATGAATAATTTTATCGGCTGATAAATAAACATAAAAAACACCTTGGAGAACCAAGGTGTTTTTTATTTAATTAAGTATGTAATTAAGCCTGTTCTTTTCTCTTGTTGAAGCAATCCTTACAGTAAACAGGGCGATCCTCACGTGGCTTAAATGGAACCTCATCCTCACAACCACAATCTTCGCAAACGATTTTGAACTTTTCACGCTCGCCTCTTGCCGCTGCCTTACGTGCATCACGGCATGCCTTACAGCTCTTTGGCTCATTTACCAAGCCCTTTTCTGCATAGAATTCCTGTTCGCCGGCTGTGAATACAAATTCGTTGCCGCACTCTTTACAGATGAGTGTTTTGTCTTCGTACATTTTTGCTACC
>JAZSJL010000116.1:0-3623 GCA_045534355.1 Acutalibacteraceae bacterium | reverse complement strand
GATACCAGCAATTACACCACCTCATTCGCATTTTTTGATGGTAAGGAGATTATTCAATCAAAAAAACTTCTTCCTGTTAAAGAGGGCGAAAAGGGTATTCGCCAAAGTGATGCTGTTTTTCACCATACTAAAGCATATCCTCAGCTGCTTGAGGCGCTTTTACTAAAAACAGGGAATAATATTGAAGCAGTTGGGGTTTCTGTATCACCTACCACACAGGAGGGCTCATATATGCCTTGCTTCCTTGTGGGTGAAAGCGTTGCAACGGCAATTGCAAGCTCTTTAGGTGTGCCATTGTTTAAATATTCTCATCAGCAAGGGCATATTGCTGCGGCGCTCTTTTCTGCTTCGAAAGCAAAGCTTATGAGTGAACGCTTCCTTGCTTTTCACGTTTCAGGTGGTACAACCGATTTAGTTTTGTGCGAGCCTTGCGAGGGTGGTGTTTTTAAAACCACACCAATTACTTCATCCTCTGACCTTAAAGCTGGTCAGGCAGTTGATAGAATCGGTGTTAAAATGGGCTTGAGGTTTCCTGCAGGGCAGGGAATTGAAGCTCTTGCACTAAAATCAAATAAAGGCTATAAGAATAAAATCAAGCTTGTGGATGGCAAGTGCTCTTTATCAGGGCTCCAGAACAAGTGCGAAAAGATGTTAGCAGACGGCGAATGTCACGAGGATGTAGCAAAATATTTGTTGACTTATATTGCCGATTGTGTCAGGGCTATGACAGAATATGCCCTTGATGAATTAGGTGAGCTTCCTGTTGTTTATGCAGGTGGCGTTATGTCCAACTCAATTATTCAAAAGCTTCTTTCAGACAATATTAAAAATTCATATTTTGCAGAGCCACAGCTTTCTTGCGATAATGCGGCAGGAATAGCATATCTTACGTATACTCAATCGAGGTGAAAAAATGTATACTCCTACGCCTAAGGTGTACAGCGTAAACGAGCTTAATAACTATGTTAAGGGCTTGTTGGATAGTGACGAAAATCTTAAATATATTTTCGTTTCAGGCGAAATATCAAACTTTAAGGCTCACTATAGTGGCCATATGTATATGACTATTAAAGACGAAACAGCTTCACTAAAGGCTGTTATGTTTGCAGGTAATGCTTCAAGACTGAAATTTTCTGTGGAAAACGGAATGAAGGTTATTGCCTTCGGTACAGTTTCGCTTTTTCCGAGAGACGGCTCCTTTCAGCTGTATATCACCGATATGCAGCCCGACGGAGTGGGTGCACTGAGTATTGCTTTTGAACAGCTAAAAAAGAAGCTTGAGGCAGAAGGCTTGTTCTCTCAGGCACACAAAAAGCCTATACCACAGTTTCCAAGAAGAGTGGGCGTCGTAACCTCATCCACAGGTGCAGCAATACAAGATATTTTCAACGTTTTAAAAAGAAGGTATCCTGCCTGTCAGGTTGTTGTAAGGCCTGCACAGGTGCAGGGTGAAGGTGCTGCCGAGGATATTGCAAGAGCAATTGAGGAGTTTAATGCACTTAATGGTGCAGACGTGCTCATTGTTGGCCGTGGTGGTGGCTCAGTAGAGGATTTGCGGGCGTTTAATGAGGAGATTGTTGCAAGGGCAGTATATAACTCTCATATACCGATTATTTCTGCAGTTGGTCACGAAACAGACTACAGCATATGCGATTTTGTGGCAGATTTAAGAGCACCAACACCGTCTGCTGCGGCAGAGCTTGCCGTGCCTGACCGAGCAGAGCTTAAAGCAGAGCTCTTGGCATATAAGCAACAATTGTTTACTTTTGTTCGCAATGAAATTGCTTTTCAAAGGAATACGCTTTCGGCAATCGAAAAAAGTGGTGCGCTTAAGGACCCAATAGTTAAAATTAACGATAGCAGAAAAAATTTAGCCTATTTAAGCGAACGTCTGGGTGATATGGCAGAAGCACGGCTTAAAGCCAAAAAACTTGAATTTTCAGGCTTGGTTGGTAAGCTGGATGCTTTAAGTCCATTGGGTGTTATTGCAAGAGGCTACGCCTTGGTCAGTAAGGACGACAGCTTGCTTACAAGTGTTTCGGGAGTATCTGTAGGGGATAATATTAAAATTAAGCTATCAGATGGCGAGGCACTTGCACAAGTAACAGATATATGTGAGGAATAATTATGGAATATAATTACGAGGAATCAATAAAAAGATTAGAAGAAATTGTTAAGCTTTTGGAGGATGGTGGTTTGCCACTTGAAAAAACAGTTGAGCTTTTTTCAGAGGGTACAGCCATTATTTCTGCTTGTGGAAAATATCTGGATGAAGCAGAGCAAAAGATAACAATGCTTTTAGATAACGGTGATAAATAATGCATATTAAAATTACAGAGCTTTCCAATCTTTTGGAAGAGAGCCTTTATAAGTATTTCGATGCATATTTTGAGGAATATGCAGTGCTTTTTGACTCTATGAAATATAGTGTTAAAAATGGTGGCAAAAGGGTTAGACCACTTCTTACACTCCTTTTCTGCGATGCTTGTGGTGGAGAAGTAAAGAAGGCTGTCCCAATGGCAGAGGCTGTTGAATATATACACACATATTCTCTCATTCACGACGATTTACCTTGTATGGATGATGATGATTTTCGCAGAGGTAAGCCCTCTAACCACAAGGTATATGGAGAAGCTATGGCGCTTCTTGCAGGTGATGGACTTCTTACGGCAGCTTTTGAAAAAATTGCTATGTGGTCAAAGGCAGGACTTTATAGTGCAGATGTGGCAGTAGAGGCTATTTCAGCTCTTTCTGTATATGCAGGCTCCCGTGGTATGATAGGTGGTCAGGTTATTGATATTCAGAATGAAAACAAGCCTGATATCAGCTTTGAAACACTCCGTCTTTTGGATAACCTTAAAACAGGTGCTCTTATTGAGGCAGCCTGTGTAATGGGCTGTATTGCTGCAGGTGCCGACGAAGAAAAGAAAGAGGCTGCGAAGAAATTTGCAGGTAATATCGGTCTTGCCTTCCAGATTAAAGATGATATTCTCGACGTTACAAGCTCACTTGAAAAGCTTGGTAAATTAACAGGTAGTGATATTGAAAACGGTAAAACAACCTACGTAACACTTCTTGGCGTAGAGGAGTGTCAACGTCTTGTAGATGAGCTTACCGACGAGGCTTTGCAGGCTCTCGAAGTGTTCTCTGACAACGAAGCATTAAAGGAGTACGCAGAATATCTTGCAAAAAGAGATTATTAATATGAAGCACGAAATATTATCCGGTATTAAATCACCGGCAGACGTAAAAAGAATAGACGAAAAAAGACTTCCTTTACTTGCAGAGGAGGTTAGAGATACTATTATTTCAACTGTTTCCAATAATGGTGGCCACCTTGCATCTAACTTAGGCGCAGTTGAATTAACAATAGCTATTCATAAGGTATTCGATTCCCCAAATGATAAGATTATATGGGACGTGGGTCACCAGGTATATACACATAAGCTTCTTACAGGAAGGTATGAGGATTTCTCCACTCTCCGTACAGAGGGTGGTATATCAGGCTTTTCAAGGCCAAACGAAAGTGAGCACGACGTTGTATACAGTGGTCACAGTAGTGTTTCTATTTCAACTGCTCTGGGTATTGCTACAGCAAACAAGGTTAACGGTAAAAAGGATTA
>JAZSJL010000014.1:0-3656 GCA_045534355.1 Acutalibacteraceae bacterium | reverse complement strand
CATCAAGGTAAGAATTATGTTCTCACGATAGATGTATGCAGAAACCTCACCATTATAGAAGCCCAACACCTTAAGTGTGGCAAGCTCACGTACACGCTCGTTAACGTTTATATTGTTAAGGTTATAGAGAACAACAAGCGCAAGAGCCATAGCAGCAACTATAAACAAGAGAATAACCATATTAAGTGTATTAATAATATTTGCAAAGTTATCAATAACAACCGTTGTATAAACAGAGCCGTTTACGCCATTTATGCCGTTTATTTCCTTTTCGAGGGCTACCTTCTGTTCTTGGGTAATACCATCTGTCAGCTTACAGAACAGGTAGTTATATTCAAGGGTACCACCTGTAATCTGCTGATAATATGTCGGTGTAATATACACATAGTGGAAGGCATAGTTATCAACAATGTCTGCAACCTTAACCCGGTACTCAACAGTTTTTGAGCCCTCGGTCCAGGATACTGTAAGCATATCACCTATTTTTGTATCTGTTTTAGTTGCAAGCTTTTTAGTGATAATTGCACCGTCATCCGAATACGGAATAATATCATCACCTTTTCGAAGGTTAATGAAATTCTTCATTACGTCAGGATTTTCCGGGATAAGAATATCTATTTCCATTTCCTTGTCGGTCCTGTCGGAATAGCCGTGGCAAACCTTAAGGTAACCGAGCATAGAATCGGTAATTTGCTCGTTGGTGGTAATCTGCTTTACAATTTGACTGTTTGCATAGTCAGCCTGACCGTCTTTTAAAACCACCTGTAAATCGTACTGTGCGATACCTGTACCCTTGCCGTACTGGTTATCAATAACACCACTGATTGCCTCCCTTAGTCCACAGGCAGCAAGGAGAATTGCCGTACAGCCTGCAATACCGATTATGGTCACAATAAATCTCTTCTTGTTTCTGAAAAGGTTTCTTACAGTAACCTTTCCTGTAAAGCTGAGCCTTGACCAAATGAAGCCGATATTCTCAAGGAATACCCTCTTACCGGCTTTAGGTGCTTTGGGTCGCATAAGCACAGCAGGAACAGAAGAAAGCTCCTTGCTGCAAGCGTAGTACGTTGCAAAGCTTGTTGTACCAACCGAAAGAACAATACCAAGTATGAGATAAAGTGGGAGTACAGAAATAATAAGTGCCGGCATTTCATACATAATACCCCAGGCTGTTGCAAGTATTTTAGGAACTGCTGTAAAGCCTAAGGCAACACCTAAAACAACACCAAACGTGCTTGCAAGACCTGCATAAAGAAGGTACTTGCCCATTATCATTTTATTTGAATAACCCAATGCCTTGAGTGTACCAAGCTGTGTACGCTCTTCCTCAACCATTCGTGTCATGGTTGTAAGGCAAACCATTGTTGAAACTATAAAGAATAATGTTGGGAAAATATATGCAAGTCGCACCATATTATCGGCAGCCTGACCATAGCCTGTGTAACCCGGATTATCGTGCCTTGTATAAACAGACCAGCCCACACCATCTTTAATATTCTCTATAAGACCTGCACCCTTATCGTATGCAGTTTGTGCTACACCGATTTTTGAGTTTACTAACTCTTCCTTTTCAGCAAAGGTTTTTTCTGCCTGCTCAATGATTGACTTGATATTCTGGTACTGTGTCATTTTAAGAGCAAGGGTAGCCTGTGCTGTCATATACTTTGTCTGCGCTTCGATTGAACCGTATGAAAGCTCATCGCCACTTGCTTCTATCTTTGCCTTAAAATCTGCAAGCTGTTTTTCAGCAGCCGCAAGCTCTGCCTGTGCAGCATCCAACTGCACCTTTGCAGATGCAAGCTGTTGCTCTGCTGCAGTACACTCGGCATTGTTTACGTCGTACTCTGCCTTACCCTCTGCATACTGTTTTTTAGCAACTGCAAGCTCTGAATTATACTGGTCAAGAAGCTGGTCAACCTCAACAATAGCATCGGCAGCCATACCCTGTGCAGTAAGATTTGATGCTGATCTTAAAATATCTGCAAGGTCAGGGTTGGTTTCCTGGAGCCTGTCTGCAATCTGATCAAGGTGCAAGTTATCCTGAGCAACGTCTTGATTTTCCTTAAGCGTTTTGAGAGTATTTTCAGTTGTTGTAACTAACGCTTCTGTGTACTTGATTTCCTTTTCGGCAACTGTAAGCTGCAGCTTTGCCTCATTAAGCCTTTCTCTTGCAGAGTCGGCTTCCATTTTCTTTGTATTGTACTCTGTCTGCTTGTTAGCAAGAGCTACCTGACTTTGTGAAAACTGTGTGAGTTTTGCATTATATTCGTTAACAGCAGCCACGTACTGATTGCTACCTGCCTGAAGCTGACCCTGAACCTTAGCGTATTCCTCGTCCATAGTCTTTTGCGCTTCTTCAAGCTGCTGTGCACCTGTTTTTTCAAGCTCATACAGCTCCTCGAGCTGTGCTTTACCTTCTTCAAGGGCACCACCGACTGTATTTACAGCAATGTCTATCTTCTGCTTAGCATCGGCAACCTTCTGCGGAAGGCCTACAATAAGCCTGTTGCGACTTTCCTCTGCTAACTTATCTGCCTCAACTGTAATTTTTTTCTTCATTGAGTCTACATATTCATCGTATTCCTCAGAATATGCTTCGTATTTATCGGCATCGTCGAGAGTGATGTATGCTTCACTATAGTAGGTTATATTTTCCGTAAAAGCATCGTTATTAACATAAACGAAGTCACCAAGCTTACCACTACCTGCTGTGGTAACACCACGCTCATAGGAAACCCAATAAGGTGTTTCAATAATACCTACAATAGTAAGGATATTGTTTTTAAGGTAGTAGCCAATATCTTCACCATCGCCACGCACCTTAAGGGTGTTACCTATAACAAACTCCGGTGGAGTTGTAAGACCACTGCAGGTAACTACACACTCGTTTGGTGATTCAGGGAATCTACCCTCAAGAAGCTTAAGACGATTTATGTAGGATGGGTTTTCAACATAATCCGACACAACATTGCGATTATGGAAATTAATTGCATCCATAAGGTTAAGACCATAAACTCTTATGGTCATTTCGGAGCCGTCTATATCAACTATACCCTCATACTCACCTTTTTCATTTGGAGTTTGAACATACCCGTCTACAAACTTAACACCCTGAACAGATTTAACACCATCTATTTGTCGTACCTTTTCAAGCTCCTCGTCATACAAGCCTATGTAGGATTGCAAACGAAGGTCCATAAGGTTGTATTCAGTATAATAATCATTTGCAGTATTTGACATATCGGGACCGATAGCATTAAGACCACAGAACAAACCACTTCCCATTGCAACAATTGCAATGATTGACACGAACCTACTGAAAGAACGCTGTATAGAACGGAAGCTGTCTGTAATATATGACTTTGTCATTTTATGTATTTCCTTTCAAACTTACCATTCTATATCTTCAACGGAAACAGGGTTTTCGTTGGTTGTAATATCCACAACACGGCCACTCTTCATTGAAATGACTCTGTCTGCCATTGGTGTGATAGCCTGGTTATGTGTAATAACAATAACCGTCATACCTGTTTCACGGCTTGTATCCTGCAAAAGCTTGAGAATCTGCTTACCTGTGTTGTAGTCGAGAGCACCTGTCGGCTCGTCGCACAAGAGAAGCTTTGGGTTTTTGGCAAGGGCACGTGCAATAGATACAC
>JAZSJL010000410.1:0-1549 GCA_045534355.1 Acutalibacteraceae bacterium | reverse complement strand
GGAATCTGCTTCATTTTTGCTACTCTGCTACGCTCCTTCTGGTTAGATGGCATAAAGCTTCTCGGCCAGGTTGGAGTGTACTTGATAAATGGTCTTGCAAACGGAACAGAGCTTTCGTTTGAATAGCCTATGGCGTGAGGTGTACCTGAATCAGGAACGCCACTTACGTAGTCAATATCCTGTGCAAGGCCTAACTCTTTATCTCTTTTAGCCATTATCTGACCGTTTCTGTATCGCATTACCTCAACGTTTACACCCTCGTAGCAGGAGGTTGGGTAACCATAGTAGGACCAGAGGAAGGCACATATTTTCTTTTTCTTTCTTGCAGGTGATAAAATCTCTACACCATCGCAGGAAATCTCTACTATTTCACCGGGGCCAAGCTCCTTGTAGTCCTCGTAGCCTAATTTCTTATATGCAAAGTCCTCAAAGGATACGCAGTAGCCATCCTCTCTCTTACCTACAAGAACAGGGAGTCTGCCTACCTTATCCCTTGCAGCAATAAGCTTACCGTCCTCTTTGAGAATAAGAATTGATGCTGTACCGTCGATTACATCCTGCGCAAACCTGATACCCTCTGCGAAATCGCTTTTCTGGTCAATCATTGCAGCAACAAGCTCAGAAGCATTGATACCTGTAACGCCTGTTGTTGTCATTGCACCAAAGTGACCACCACTAAAGGAAAGGTACTGGTTAACAAGCGCATCGCTGTTGTTTATGATGCCGATTGTACATATAGCATAAAGTCCGTGGTTAGAACGTATAAGGAGTGGCTGCGCATCGCTGTCGCTTATGCAACCGATTGCCGTGTTACCCTCCATCATATCGAGAATATTCTCGAACTTTGTTCTGAACGGTGAATTTTCGATTTTGTGAATTTTTCTTTGCATACCTGCTTCGGGACTGACTGCAGCCATACCTGCTCTGCGTGTTCCCAGGTGGGAGTGATAGTCTACTCCGAAAAAGGTATCAAGTACAGCATCGTTTTTAGATGCTACTCCAAAAAAACCACCCATTTGAGCACCTCTGTAAAATTAATAAGATTAAATGCTGAAAAATTTATCAGCCGTTGTATTTTTCTTCAATTGCTGCATTTTTAGAAAGGACTGTTGCTGTATCCTTTGCTCTTTTATCTGCAAGCTTTTTCTCTAAAGCTTCATCTGAAAGTGAAAGCATTTCGATTGCGAGTAAAGCAGCGTTTACTGCACCATCTATTGCAACTGTTGCAACAGGAATACCTGATGGCATCTGAACAGTGGAAAGGAGAGCCTCCATACCACCAAGGTTCTGTGATTTGATCGGGATACCGATAACAGGCAATGTTGTGTTTGCAGCAATTGCACCTGCAAGGTGAGCAGCCATACCTGCTGCTGCAATGATTACGCCGAAGCCGTTTTTACGAGCGTTTTCTGAAAACTCCTTTGCCTCAACAGGTGTTCTGTGAGCTGAGAAAACGTGAACCTCAAAGGGCACCTCAAAATCCTTTAAGGTATTGATTGCTTTTTCTACTACGGGTAAATCGCTGTCACTACCCATTATGATTCCAACT
>JAZSJL010000057.1:0-10630 GCA_045534355.1 Acutalibacteraceae bacterium | reverse complement strand
GCTTTTTAAGACCACTTACTTTTATCAATGCATTATCGCTCACTCTTACGCAACCTCCTCTCAAGCTTACCTACAAGAGACGTAAGAAGCATAACCATAACAAGATAAACTGCCGCAACTGTAAAGAGTGGAATGAAATACTCAAAGGTTCTGCCGGCTACAACGTTACCTGCCTTTGTAAGATCCATAACACCGACGTAACCTGCTATAGAGGTTTCCTTGAGCAATGCAATAAACTCATTGCAAAGCGTAGGAAGTACAGCCTTAAACATCTGTGGGATAATTATGTATCGCATAGTCTGAACATAATTAAAGCCAAGGCTTCTGCCTGCCTCAAACTGACCATTGTCTATTGACATTATACCGCCTCTAAATATCTCGGCAACGTAAGCACCGGAGTTGATACCAAAGGCAACAATGGCAACAGGCACGCCATCCTTCGCAGAAACAAACACAACAAAATACATAATCATAAGCTGTACCGTTACAGGAGTTCCCCTGAAAACAGTAAGATAAACCTTGCATATTGCGTTTATGCCTGCAAGAAGCCAGTAGCCTATTCCACCTCGCATTTTCATTGATTCCTTGTTTTTGTCAAACGAGGAACGCACAGCAGCAACAAGTATACCTATGACAATACCCAGCACCAAAGCACCTGCAGTAATTTTAAGAGTATTTAAAAAGCCGTTTATCATAAGTTCGTATCTGCCGTCGCCAAAGACAAATTGAAACTCTTGCCAAAGCTCTTTCATTCTCTCATCCTTTCACAAATCTTTTGAAGTAAAACAGAAAATAAGGGCGGAACAAATCCGCCCTTGAATTCGGAAACTAAATTATTTCTTGATATACTTGTCAACCACGTTCTGTACGGAACCGTCAGCAATAAGCTCCTTAAGAGCAGCATCAACCTTTGACTGAAGCTCTGTGTTATCCTTTGCAAAGCAGATAGCATATTCCTCAACAGTATATTCTGTATCAAGGATATCAAGACCTTCGTTTGATGCTACATATGACTTTGCAGGCTCGTTGTCAATAATAACACAATCAACCTTGTCAGCAAGGAGAGCCTGAACAGCTACAGCACCGTTGTCGTAACGAGTAATTGCTTCCTCGCCGAAATCGTCTGTTGCGTAGATGTCGCCTGTTGTTGATGTCTGAACACCAATTCTCTTACCTGAAACGTCATCAAGTGTCTTGATGTCGCTACCTTCTTTAACGATAACAACCTGAACACCTGTTGCGTAAGATGTTGAGAAGTTAACCTTTTCAAGTCTTTCATCGTTAACTGTAAGACCTGCCATACCCATATCGTACTTCTTTGACTGAACGCCCGGGATGATTGAATCAAATGCGATATCAACGATTTCAAGCTCCATGCCGAGCTTGTCAGCAATAAGCTGTGCGATTTCAGCATCGATACCAACAATCTTGTCACCCTCTACGAACTCATATGGAGGGAATTCAGCGTTTGTAGCCATTGTAAGAACAGCCTTTGGTGCCTCAGTTGAGCCGTCGTTATCTGTGTCAACGTCTGCATTGTTACCACAAGCAGCGAAGCAAGCAACAATAGCGATAACAAGAACGATTGAAGCTATTTTCAAAAACTTTTTCATTGTAAAAACCTCACTTTTTAATTTTGCACTTGCGTGCTGTGTGAGTGCATTATATACCCAAAAGCCCTAAAAAGCAATACTTTTTGAAAATTTATACACAAATATACAACGAAAATGAATACCCTGAATTTCAAATGTTAATAATTGTTAACAATTTTTATATATACAAATCAAAAAAAATGTTGTATAATACTTGATAATTACTTATTTTTTTAGGATATGACATATGGTTTACTTACGCATAGCTGCTCTAATCTTTTTAGGAATAATGTTTTTTTCACAGCTTCTCACAGCCTCGTGGTATGATATTGTAAAGAAAACAGGCGACAACAAAAGAGCCTTCAAGCATAAAATTATTTGCACACTTATGTATGCAGCCACATTTCTACTGTGTGTTGCAATAAGCAGCCATCCAACAGATAGATATGTGTTGTTTTTCGGTATTTCGTTTTTTCTGCTGTTTATCCACGATATTATCGATGGCTTTAACAAAAAAGCTTATCAGCTTATTTCCTGTTACCTGTGTGCCGGCGCATACATACTTATATCATTTGCTCTGTTCTTCAAAAATACAGAGCTTTTCAACTTCAGCCCATTCACATCGGCTATTCGCATAATCATCCCTGCAATAGTTGGAGCATTGTGTATAATATGCAGCTTTAAATCCACCGTATTACCCACTGTGATTTCATCTGTTTATATGATTGCAAATGCAGGATTATTAGCCTTTAACCTACAAAGCACAGGAACAGGGCTATTCCAAACAGCAAGCTGTGCTATTACCTTAGGTGCAGTAGCACTGTTTATTTCGAGCATTATTTCTTTTTTCGATAAAGAGGATAAAAAGTCCTTGTTACGTATAAATACATACTATTTCGGTTTAATGTTTATTTCCTGCTCTGTTGCAGTATTATAAATAAAACAGTTTTCAAAAAGGAGAATAAAAATGAAAAAGCTTTTTTGTCTCGTTTTGTGCATAGCAACAGCACTTGCCGTCATGCCTGTTACTCTCGCTGCAGAATACGGCGACTTTGAATATCAGGCAAATTCTGTAGGTACATATGTTATAACAGGCTACAACAACTACAAAAACGACTACGTAACCATACCTGAAACAATAAACGGCATAAAGGTTACTGCTGTAGGCAGAGCTGCGTTCCAGAACAAAACAAATATCACAACCGTTAAATTCCCCTCATCCGTCACAGCTATTGCTGCAAACGCCTTCTACAGTTGTAAAAATCTTAATTCCGTTTTACTCACAGACAGCATAACCTCTATAGGTTCAAAAGCATTCAGTATGTGCACCGGTCTTACGGGAATAAACCTCAGGAATGTTTCCACAATAGGTGAGCACGCCTTTTACGGTTGCAACAACATCACAAACCTTGACTGTGGCAGTAACCTTAAGGTTATTGGTGCATATGCTTTTCAGAAGTGCTCTGCGTTAAGCTTTATAAAGTGGTCAACAAAGCTTATTTACATCGGAAACTATGCTTTTGCTGATTGTTCTGCCATCACAAGCCTTACGTTACCAAACAGCTTAAACCATATAGGAAACAGTGCATTTAAAAACTGCACCGGCTTAAAATCCTTGAAATTTG
This sequence comes from Acutalibacteraceae bacterium, assembly GCA_045534355.1. Taxonomy (GTDB): domain Bacteria; phylum Bacillota; class Clostridia; order Oscillospirales; family Acutalibacteraceae; genus DTU089. The sequence continues at coordinate 7,413 of JAZSJL010000057.1, read as the reverse complement.
GTACAGGCAGTCTTGAAATCGGCGCATATGCTTTCGAAAATTGTTCAGCCCTTGCCTCTGTTACTATCCCAAACAATGTAAAATCAATCGGCAGACATGCATTTTCACTTCGTGCTGCAGGCTCAACTGTTTTCGCAAACAGCGTATCCTTAAGCTGTACAAGTAAATCAAACACAGCTGTTAAATATGCCAAAGTTCACAATGTACCTATTTACATAGGTGAATATAATAAAACCTACTCCTGCTTCGGCGATTTAAACGGCAACGGAAAAACAGAAAAAACAGATGCAAAATCTGTTCTTCGCATTGCCGCTTCTATGGATAAAGCAATATCAGGAGATAAGCTCTTTATATGCGACATCAACTGTAACGGAAAAATAGATACAGGTGACGTTTCATATATCCTTCAAAATACTTAATCCTTTTCTGTTATAAATCCCGTAAAGCCTGCTTTTTTTAAAGCAGCAAGCTGTTTTTGAGCATTCTCTTTTATAGCGAAGGCTCCAACCTGCACAGTATACAACGTTCCGTTCTTTGACGGAGCGTTGTTTTTTTCTGCAGGAAAAGCAACTCCATAGTATTTACAAATACCCTTTGCAATGGCTTCACCAATTTCCTTGGTATTCTTTATGATAAAATCGGAGCCCTGCTTTGTATCGTGAAATTCACACTCACAGTATACACAAATAGCTTTTGTACTGTTACACTCATAAAAATCAGGCTTTGCAATAAGTTTTTCTGCGCTCTTACCGGGGGTAATAGGTGCAAGAGAATCATATATCGCTTGTCCTGCTTTTTTTCTTTCTCCACTAACACTATAGAGAAGAATTTGTGTACCACCTGTTACGTTGTGTTTAGCTGTGGCATTAGTGTGAATAGCAACGTGCATATCTGCCTTGAAGCTATTACTCTCTCTTACCCTTTCATACATATCATCATTATAAGTACACATAACCGTAAAGCCTGCTCTTTTGAGATATTCCACACAAGCCTTTGCTATTTTGTGGCACTGCACTTTTTCATTAGTGTTGCCTGTTGCATAAAGATTCCCACTCTGGTTGCTGGGGGAAATATAAATTCGTTTACCCATATATTACTCCTTCACCTCTGTTGAATAGTAGAGCATAGCTCTGTCGCTGTCTGAAATACCCTTTGTTGTAGGGTCCACAACAACTCCCACAAGGGCAAGCACGTTAATTACAAGTCCAATTAGCTCCAATATTTCGCTTTCAGAAACAGCAGGCACAATATCCATTGCAGCCAAAAGCTTATAAACAAAGGAAACAAGAAGTGTTGCAAAGCCTATAATAAAAGCTTTATTTTTCATTCTGGCTTTAAAATTAATTTTCATGTAATCACCTAATCCTCATCATTTTCAATTCCCGTAAGCAAATAGTGATATTTTTGCTTAACCTCACCGTTGCCACCCAGCTTAACGTAGATATCCCCTGCCTTTATTCTTTCAGATAATGGCATATACGGAGACATTATTTTAAGCTGTAATATAGACATATAATTATCCAATGAATGTACACTTTGCTCTTCAACCCACTTTTCCCACTTACGAATAAATTTATATATCTTGATGGCAGTTGTGATTATAACCGTCAAGGCTGTCAAAACAGATGCAAACAAAATTATTGTATTAAACATAGGACTCACCACCTGTATCCTGTAGACTCTCTGCCTCGCTCACTAAAAAGTCTGAAAGCACAGTTCCTTTATCCTTCTCCTCTGAAACTCCACTTGAAATATCTCTTATAGCCTGTGGCATATCGGAAAGAGGTATTAAATCACTTGTGCCGTTTTTCTCACGAATGGCATCACCAATTGCCCTCAATTTATCAATAAGAGCCATTTTCGATACCCCCTATCATACTATCAATATAATCATACATAGCAGCTGTTATTTTATTCAAATCTCTATTGTATTCAAGGTCAATAATTACCTCATCGGTATCCGTGAAAAGTGTCATTGACGGACTTATGCTCAACATCTCCACGTTGCCGTTTGCATTTGGTGTGTAGTTTTCGACATTGCACACCTCGTATTCTGTTGCCACGTCGCCAACCTCTAATTGTATTTTATAGGAATATTCTCCTAACAGACTGCCGTCCTCCAGACGACGTCCACCAATGCTCGGAAACCAGCTTGAAGTTGTAGTAAAAGTATGCTTACAGACGTTATCGTATGTACCCATTTGTTTTTTCAAAATGAGTTCTGACGTTTCACTGTCATATGCATAAAAAATAAAATTAACTTCTTCGCTTACCGGAACAATAGTTATAGTATATGTCCCCGATGGCATAGCAACTCTATTACTGCCTATGATATTAAGGTACAACGAGCTGTTAACAAAATTGGTTGTGAAAGCATCTCCGTTCAAGGTGGTGTCTTTAGACGCTTTTAAAATTTCAGATGGATCAAATAAGTTTTTACCACACCTGCTGAGTTTTACTTCTGACAGTTCAATATACGGCTCGTACTCGGTCACCATCTCACCTTTCTCAATTTGGATATCAGGTATAGCTTCATTTGAATTTGACAAATAGACAAAGAAATAGTTTGCATTCATAGGAGCCACTTGATTTTCAATCTTATATTGCTTGTCATATTGATACGAACTACCTGTTCCTCCAAAATACGTCACCTTGTTGGCAGGCTCGTCACAGGTAAAACAAGTCCTAAATCTTGAGTTTGTCAACTCCGAGCGACTCACACTGAATACATCGCCTTCTTTACAAGGAATGTAATATCCAATATAGTTATCACCACTTAAAATTTCCGCACCCATCGCCAAGTTCACAAGATTGTCCCTGTTAAACAAGTTTTTTCCACGTACACTTATTTTTGTTGTATGCTCGATAGGTGAAACGTCGTCAACTCTTATCACTTTTTCTGTTACATTACCCCTAAAGGCATTAGCACACGAGTTTTTTAAATCATTCTCCATAGCTGACACAGACTGATCAATGTAGGTTTTGTATCCGTCGAAGGCAGCCTCTCTTTGTGCTTCAGCAGAAACAATGCTTTCAACAAGCGTTTCATAATTTTCCGTTCTTTGGCTCTCAGCGTTTTCAAATGCACTCTGTCGTTTTGCTTCGTTTTCACTAAACGTAGCTTGTCGCATATTCTCTGCGTTGGTTCTCAAAGCCTCTGCTTCGTTTCTTTCTTCCTCTGCCTTAGTGAACAAGGCTTCTGTTTTCTCGTACTCACCTTTAATCATGTTACAGTACTGTTCATACTCTGAAATCTCGAAGGTTAGCTCCTGCTCAGGCTCCTCTGTAAACGAGCCGTTGTGCACACAGAAGCACGTTGGCTCAGGGGAATAAATAAGTTCAATTCCATCTTCGTTTTCTTTATACGCATACACACCTAAAGTGGCTGTGCCTTGTTTCAAAGCCGGTATTGTACAGCTATTTTTCACAATAGGTACAGGTATACCATTGAAGCAAGCTGTTACATTAAGTCCTTCAAAGCACTCCGGCAAGGAGAAAAGACACGTATTAACGTTCATTTCACCTTCATTTATGTGACCACCCTGTGTAATAGCAAGCTTTTCCTTTGTTACCTCAACTAACATACGCCACCTCCTTATTTCATATGCTTTTTGTACATCGCCTTAAGATATTCCTTATAGCTGTTCTTATACTCTCTTCTGTAAGCCTCACTTGAAGCAAACTCTGCCTCTGTAAGAATTGTTGATACACCTGTTTTAAGATAAAACTCCTTATATGTAGAAGGATAAAACAGCACACCCGTCTTTTTGCTTTCCTTTTCATCTTCATCCTCACTCTGTGATTTCCCGCTACCCGATGAAGCTGCCTTACTTGCAGCAAGAGCATAGCTTCTGTCTGCATTTGCCTGATCTCTTTCAGCCTCGGCCTTTTTGAAAGCCATTTCCTTTTCAAACTCATCCCTGTCAAGTGCATCCTGGTGTTGCTTGAAGGCGTGGTCTCTATCTGATTCCCATGCTTCAAGCTGTGTTACAAAAGTCTCGTATTCACTATCACTCATTGCAGAAAGCCTTTTGAGTAAATAATCCCCATCATCATAATACTGTGATAAAAGTTGAAGATATTTTTCATAATCATCTCCATCAAGGCTCCTTAAAAGAGTTACGTCATCAATAAGAGCACTGTGCTCATCGTTATATTGCTTATATGCCATTTCTCTTAAATCCAACGCTACGTCATCAAGTTGGGTCAGATAATCCTGATAAGCCTGATTACCTGCCGTAACAGCATAGGAATTTCCGTAGCCACCTGTAAGAGCAGAGGCTTGTCCTATGGTGTCCATCATAGCCTTTTTACCATTGTGCATATACAATTCCTTGTACTGCTCATACAAGGGGTCAGAGGAAAGACTATACTCAAAATCTCCCCTGTTCAGAATTCCCCCCAGAATTTCATCTATTTCTCCAGAATAGCGACTACTGTATTCCTGAGGCTTATTCTTTTCCCAATCAGCAAGCTTCTTTTCAGCCTCAAGCACAGCATCACTCTTTTTATAGGTAGGCCTTGTAACACCGTACGACCACTCTTTTGATTGGGTAGATATGGCAGAATTTTTTGACGATGAAGCAGAGGATTCAAGAGAGCCCCAGGTAGCATTACCTACAATACCGTCAACGCTTAAATTGTTTTTCTTTTGGTAATCCCTTACTGCTGCCTGAGTTTTCGCACCGAATTTTCCGTCAACCTCAAGAGAGTAGCCTTTACTATTCAGCTTTTCCTGTAGCTTTTTAACCTCACTACCGGAAGCTCCGTAGGAAATTGTTTTGTTTGCTATAGTAATCACCCTTTCTTATATTTTTAGTAATCTGCAAAATAAAATCCACTGATATAAATATTAGAGTTTTGCTGTATCTCTGTATCAGACCTTACGTAGATATAACCTGTTTCATAAGCAATACCTGCTGTACTTTGTCCCCCACCACTTATATTCACCATACAATCAAGTGGAGTGAATATACCGGGGGCTTTCCCCTGAACTGTTGCTATATGGTGGCTTGAGCCCGGCAACAGAAGCATAGAGGACTTTAACCTTATTCTCACAAGGCAAATGTTTATGCAAGGGTAATATTTAACCGTACCAATAAGCTCCGAGGTTTTATCCGTGCAAGCACAGGAAATCTCCTCACAAATTAAATCGCCCTTTACGTCAAGATTTCCATCAACAGAAAGATTCCAACCAAGGCTTAATTCATTATCCTTGTCAGCAAATTTACCGAAAGCAGCACCTCTGCCACCACGCTTTATGTTAAACGGAATATTTGCACTTGGTACAGACCTCACTATTTCCATACTGCTTTTAGAAATACTATCACTAACAGTAATACAAGCCGTAGCAGAATCACTTACAGAAATCTTACCACCACCGAAAACAAAGGGGTTACTTGTAATAGAAACGGGACTTCCGTATCCCGAATCCATGGCAGTTTTGTGTTTTACTGTGAGATTGCACTTATTTTTCCCGTTTATACTGCTGTAGCTTTCTTCATACTCCAGGGATAAATACGTGCCGTAGGTATCCTCCACGCCACTTGAATTACACCTGAAAAGTCTTTTAACGTTCACAGACGGTGGAGTATATTCCTGAACGTTGATTGTAGTTTGCTTTACTGTTAAAAGTCCTCTTGTATCTCTTATTGCAAGGGTTACGGTAAGCTCACCCGCCTCAGCCAAATTAAATATTGCCGGTAGCTTTCTTATGTATGCAGAGCCTATGGATACAGTAACAGCAGAAAGCTTTGCACCATATTTGAATTGCAGGTTTTCAGGCTCAACTGCAAGGGTGGTTACGTTCTGCACATACTCATTCCATGAATCAGGCACACCGTTATTATTTTTCATAAGCTTAAGCTGAAACTGTGGCTTGTATTTATCCACAGCAGGAATTATGAATGAAACAGAATAAGCCCTTGAGCCAACAAGCTTTGTTCCGTTGTAGGTACTCAAGGCTACGGATATATTCCCTTTTGTAGAATTGGTGAGGGCATTTGCCCACTCCTCAGGCACAGTAAAAGCAGTAGCCAATACACTCATATTCAGGCTTTGAACAACAGACTTGTCTGCAAACGACCATTTAATTTTATGATTAAAGCCGTTTGCTTGAGCAGATATTGTTACATTTACGGTTGAGCCCGGATTTACAGCAGTTAAAGAAAAGGAGGCTGTAGAGCACCTTGGTATGGTGGTGCAAACAAAATCACCCGATACCGAGCCACCTGTAAGGTTGGAGTTACCCATTGTGAAGCTACCACTCACAGGCACCGAAAAAGAGCCGTCTGCATTGTGCGTCAGGTTACCGGACCAGGTACAGAGCAATACGGTTGCACCGTTTCTTGTATCAATTTTGAGGCTTTTATTTACTCTTTCCACCCCACCGACAGAAAGCTTTACTGTGTTTTGCGATTCATACAGGTTATAAGCAGAGTCAGTGTAACCATCGTTTCTCTTTAAATAGAGGGAAAGTGTAACGTTACTCTGATTATTTTCTACGCTTTGAGAATTCTGTGTTGCAGTAAGCCACAAATCATATTTAGAAGCTGATGAGCCGGTACATTTACCATAATATTTAGTTGCCATCTATCCACCTCACCTCCAAGCCGTTTTGCGTTGTATCAAATAGAAAATATCCCTGTGTAGAATTACCTATTCGCAGATAATCCAATACGTCTGCATTAGAAATATAAAGGGTACTACCGGAGATATACGCTACCTCACTTACCCCCTGGTAGAAGGAAAGTCTTTCATTGGTAAAGCGAGCCTTTATATGGCTATCACTTCTGCCGATTTCGATACCGTATACGCCCTCTTCCAATTCACCACGTCGTATATACACATCCAAATTGCTTACCAGCTCTGCTACCGTACCACCAACGGTGCTAACATCCTCCTGCAAAATAGTTATTTCTTCAGAAAAGGTTTCGGTTACAGAGTCGGTAGCCTGTGTTATCTGTGAGCTTATTCTGCTTTCCATTTCCTCTGCCTGAGTTTTTGACTGAAACTCATTTTCCACACGGGAAACAATAGCACCTGCCTGAACGGACAGCTCTGCTCTCCAGGTATCCTTAAAGCTTTCCAAATCGGTACGCACACTCTCGGCATTTTCACTCACCAGAGCGATTTCCTCTGCAGATTGCTGTAGTGCTGTGTTTACATCTGCCACATAGTCGCCGTGCTCACTTTTTGTGGTATAAACTCTTTCAACCTCTGCAAGAATCTGCTCCTGCGTTTTACTTATTTCAGATTTATATTGTGCCTCAATGTCCTCTGCTGTGCGAATAATCTGCTCTTTAAGATTATTAAATTTTGTTATATTCTCTTTTCTTAAAGCAATTGCATACTCCCGACTTTGCTCCTTCCCCTCATCCACCTTACTTTGTATAAGTGTGGTCTGGGTTTCAT
>JAZSJL010000011.1:0-2604 GCA_045534355.1 Acutalibacteraceae bacterium | reverse complement strand
CCCACCACCTTCGGTGGTCCCCAGCCCTCTTGTGGTACCCAAAATTGTTCGCTCGTTGCTCACTTCGCACAATTTTGACCACTGCGCCAACAAACACTCCTTGCATCGCCCACTGGGCGCAGTCGTGTGTGTTGCCCCTCCAAACCTTCGGTTTGCAAGAGGGTCAGAGCTGTCGCATCACTTTAAATTTTGCGAAGCTTACAATAGCGTCGCAGACCCTCAATTCCTAATTCCGAATTCCTAATTCCGAATTTACTTGCGAAGCTCTGGCATCTGGCAACTGGCAACTGGCATCTATTTATCAATCGGCATACTTGCAACAGCATTAAGTGTCATATCTGCTGTGTTGCCCTTAAGGAATTCGTAGTAGCCCTGGGAGGCTATCATTGCTGCGTTGTCACCACAGTATTTAAGCTCCGGCATATAGAGCTTTATATTTCTCTTTTGGCACTCCTCCTGCATAACTCTGCGAAGTCTTGAATTTGCAGAAACGCCACCTGCAAGAACAATTTCCCTTGCCCCGATATTTTCTGCAGCAAGCATTGTGTGGGAGCAAAGCAGGTCTGTAACAGCCTTTATGAACGAGGCACCCAAGTCCTCCGGCTTTACCTCCTCACCCTTTTGCGATGCATTGTGAACAAGGTTTACAGCGAAGGTTTTCAGACCCGAAAAGCTGAAATCATATGGTGAATCGGCAACCTTGGGTGTGGGGAATTTATATTTATCTTCGTCACCGTTTACAGATATTTTATCGAGATTTACTCCACCGGGATATGGGAGCCCCACTGTTCTTGCTGCCTTATCCATAGCCTCACCTGCAGCATCGTCACGGGTTCTGCCTATAACCTCAAACTCTGTGTAGCTCTTTACGTTTATGATGTGGCTATGACCACCTGAAACCACAAGTGAAAGAAACGGTGGCTTAATCTCTTCGTTTGAAATATAGTTAGCTGCAATGTGACCTCTCAAGTGGTGCACAGGCACAAGAGGTATACCTGTAGCAAGTGAAAGACCCTTTGCATAGTTCACACCTACAAGCAAAGCTCCTATGAGCCCGGGTGCATATGTAACGGCAATTGCATCTATATCCTCAAGAGTGCAATTTGCATCCTGTAGTGCCTTTTCCACCACGCCACAGATTGCCTCTGTATGGCGTCGGGATGCAATTTCGGGCACCACGCCACCGTATATTTTGTGCTCCTCAACCTGTGAGGCAATCACATTTGATAAAACTATTCTGCCATCCTCAACAACAGCTGCCGCTGTTTCATCACAAGAGGATTCAATACCAAGAATTTTCATTATTTCACCTTAAATTTATAGTCATCAGAAATGCATCCTCACGAGGGTTTTCGTAGAATGCTTTTCTTTTTCCCACTACCCCAAAGCCGTGCTTTTCATAGAGTGCCTGTGCAGAGGTGTTGCTCTCCCTGACTTCGAGGGTAATAAACTCTGCATTTTCTGCTCTGCTGATTTCCACAAGCCTTTCTATAAGCTGTGTTGCCACTCCGTTTCTTCTGTAGTCAGGGGCAACGGCTACGTTTGTAATATAAACCTCACCCACAATATTGTGAGCACCGATATACCCTGCTACCTGTTCACCACAAAGAGCAACGAAAAAACGTGCATTGGGGTTTGACAGCTCATCGTAGAGCCCTTGCTCACTCCAAGGAGTGCTGAAGCATTCCTTTTCTATGTCGGCAAGGTTTTTTATGTGACTCTCCGTCATTTTTTCTGTTCTAAAATTCATCATTTTGTATCATACCAGGTTTTTCCACAGGCAACCTCAACAGTAAACGGTACAGCCATCTGACAAGCTGTTTCCATGGTCTGCTTAAGAAGGTCTGCAACCTCTTTTGCCTGCGACTCGGGAGCTTCTATAATAAGCTCGTCGTGCACCTGCATTATAAGGTGTGCCTGTGGGAATTCTTCCTTAAGACGGGCATAAACCTTTATCATAGCAAGCTTGATAATATCTGCTGCCGTGCCCTGAATAGGCATATTCATAGCAACCCTTTCGCCAAAGCTTCTTCTGATTGCATTTGACTCATTAAGCTCGGGAAGGTACCTTCTTCTGCCAAAGAAGGTTTGAGCATAACCCTTTTCCTTTGCAGAGGATTTTGCATTTTCCATAAATGCAGCAACACCCGAATAGTTTGCAAGGTAGCCCTTTATATAACGGTCTGCCTCCTGCACAGAGGTACCAATATCCTGCGAAAGCGAAAAAGCACCTATGCCGTAAACAATACCGAAATTGACTGCCTTTGCCTTTCTTCTGTCGGCAGAGGTTACCTCCCGGAGAGGAATACCCATTACCTGTGAGGCTGTAACGGAGTGAATATCTACTCCGTTAATGAAGGCATCTATCATATTTTTATCGTTTGCCAACGCAGCAAGTACACGAAGCTCAATCTGAGAATAGTCGGCATCCACAAGGAGATAACCCTCTTTTGCAACAAAAAATCTTCTTAACTCCCTGCCCTGCTCTGTGCGCACGGGAATATTCTGCAAATTAGGTTCAGCAGAGGAAATTCTACCTGTACGTGTTTCCGTCTGGTTGAGGGTAGAGTGGATTCTTCCGTCGTTATCTATAACCTTTAAAAG
>JAZSJL010000187.1:0-3643 GCA_045534355.1 Acutalibacteraceae bacterium | reverse complement strand
ACTTTTTAAGGTTGTGCACAGCCTGTACAGGGTCATCACCTGTTACCATTACAAGGTTTGCAGGGTCAAGGTTTACGCCTACGCCTGTTGACTCAAGGCTATCAAGGAACATTTTGAGCACAGCGCTTGTTTCAGGGCCTGTTTCAACAGCAAAGTGGGCATCTATAGAGTCTGCATACTCTGCAAGCTCACGGCAAGCCTCCTGCATAATTTTGAATCTGTCGTGATTTGGGTCGTTTGGCACAACACCGATATGGGTTGTAACAATATCTGTTTCAAGCTCCTTAGCAAGGTCGAGTATTCTTTTTGAATAGTCAACTCTGTCACGATTGAGCTCCTTGTGGATGAAGCCACCACCACCAAGGTCGCCACACAGAGCAGAAATTACAAGTCCGTTTGACTTAACAATGTCAAGAAATTCTTTTCTCTTTGCACCAACGAGCTCATCAGGGCTCATAGCACCACGGGTTGCGTATACCTGAATACCCTGTGCGCCACAGGCAGCAGCCTTTTTAACAGCTGTAGGAATATCTGTTCTGAAGCTGTCTACGATTACACCGATTGGAAATTGTTTCATTTGTATCACCTTTTTTTATTGATTATTTGTATCTGTAGGAGCGTTGTATGCACCTGTCTGTGGAGCATTATAGCTTATTACAGGCGTCGGAGCAAGTCTTTCTTCAAGCTCTTTTAATTTTTTCTTATGTTTTCCGTGCTTTACAATTAAAACTATAGCAACAATGATAACTGCAAGTGTTGGTACGGCACTCATAACAATAAGCACAATACAAACAATACGGACAACCCCTCTGTACTCTGCAAGCTCCTCTTCATTTAACGGAGCATCCTCATAAAGACCATCATCATAGTATGCAGAAAGGTACTCTGTTGCATCCTCGCTTACTGCCTTTGCAAATGGTCTTTTTGCTGAAAAGTCCTCTTCAGAGGTGGTTTTGTCACCTTCAAAGAAGGTACCGTTTACGTAAGCTGTTGCAATAATTTCCTTTATATCCTTAAGAGCCTGAGTAGTATTTGCTACCTCATAAAGGTTAGAAATAAAGTAGATGCTTTCCTTTGTAGCTGTCATATAACAGCAGAAGCCTGTTGTGGTAAGCTCCTCCTGTGTGAAGGTACCGTCATTCCACACGTAGGTGCCCTGAAGCTTATACATTTTAACGCCGTTGATTTCTTCAACCTTGAACTCGTCATAGGTCATTTCGTAGAATTTTGCAGATGCTGCATCTCCCTCAGAAAGGAATTTTAATATAAAAATATCCTTGATTTTCTGTTCCTCAAGAGCTGTGATTCCGTTTGGAATACTGTCATTTGCCTGAACGTCTACAAAAAATGAATCTGCTGTATTACCATGTGAAAACATATAGTATACATCTTGTTCTGAAATAGGGTAGTACTGGTACATTTCAGGAATAGTAATAACGATTTCCTGTGTATCTATAACAGTATCGTAAACAGGAGCTTCAGGATGTTCTGAATGGTCATGAGCAGAAGCTCCAACACAAAGCATTGAAGAAACAGCAATAATTAAAGCAAATATAAATGCAAATCTTTTAATATTTTTCATTATTCCTCTCCCCCTTCATTATTTTCCTCTGCAGGAGCATCAACAGGAGCATCTGCAGGAGTGTCCTCTGTAGGCTGTGGCTCTTGTGGTGCTACAGGCTGTGGCTCCGTCTGTTGGTAAACAGGAGATACTACAGGAGTAGCTACAGGAATCTGCTGCATAGCGCTGATGCGAATTTCACACTCTCTGATTTTCTTTTTAAGCTTACTGTTAAGCACAGCAAATACTATAAGCACAATAAGTGCAGGTAAGAAAAGGAATAAGCAAATCATCATAACAACCACTGCTGCAATCAATATGCCTACGTTTTCCTCGCCAAACTGGCTTAACATATACTCAAGGTCCTCAATACCGGTTGCATATGCACCGTCAGTATATAGGCTCTCGGAAAGGTCATCACCTAAATAGTAGTCCTCGCCACCGTAAAGAATGGCTGACTCTCCGTCCTCACTGCCTATAATGCCTATAGACTCATCGTCAATGGTTGCAAATGCATCTCCACCTGTTGCACTTACTGCAACGCAAAGGGAGAAAACAAGAGCAATGCTTAAAAGAATTGCTAAAACTCTTTTTTTCATAAAATATCCTCCTTGGATTAATTATTATTTTCATCTACAGGGTTATCTGTAGGTGCTTGCGTGTTTTGAACAGGCTCACCAACAGGTGGCTGTGGTGGAGTCTGTATTGGCTGTGGATTACCCTGTGGTGCGTAGGGGTTATACTGTGGAGCAAAATTTCCCATATATGGTTGCTGTGGTGTACCCTGTGGCACATAAGGGTTAGGCTGTGGTGGATAGCCTGACTGCTGTGGTGAATAATTCGCATAACCACTCTGCCTTGCTCTTTGTACTCTTATATTTTCCCTTACAGCATATATAGGACCAAAGTAGCTCTCAAATTCCTTTACAAGCTTTTTATTCTTTACACAAAGCACAATTGCTACAATAAGCGCAATAATTACGCCGGGTACTAACAGAATGAATATAAAAACAGCTACAACAACACCCTCTACACCATCTTCGAAGGATTCCTGTGAGGTATAGTAGTCCTGTGAATGTTGGAGCACCTCCTCAACATAGTCCGGTGAATTTGAGAAATTGTGACCGTTAATTGGAGCACCACCGTCAAAATGTGTGCCGTTGAGAACAAAGGTTGAAATAATTCCTTCAAGCTCTCTTTCTTCTTCCTCTCCTGCAAAGGAAGCTTCAATTACACAATAATATTCTTCTGTTGCAAACACGTAATAAACGAACCCGGATTCATAAAGAAAATCGTCTGTACCTGTAATTACAACGGCACTCTGACCATTTATTCTTCCTCTTTTAAGCTCATTTACAGAAAAATCCGTACTCCAGTCGGTAATTTGTCTTACACGGTCAATAATTGCCATGTCATCAAGCCTACTAAAGCCTTGTGGAAAATAAATATTGCCTCCAACAAAGAATTCCAAGGAAATTGTTGATGTTAAAGCGCCGTTTACACTAAAATTTGGTGAAAAGCTTGTATCAAACACATACCCTTCTGGAATATCCACGTAGAAAACGCTGTTGTCAAGCACAACTCTTTCCTGTCCTTGTGCACTTACTCCTGTACATAGCAAGGAAATAAGCAGAATACAGGCGAAAGCTACCGCAAATAATTTTTTCTTCATAAAAATACCTCCCCTGTTATTTACTTTTTACCTTTGATTTTATCCCAATACTCCCTGGCTGCTTGCTCTTGCTTATTGTCGCCATAGAAATAATACTGAGTACCATTAAGCACATCGGGTAAATACTGCTGGTCTACCCAATGATTCGGAAAGGAGTGAGGGTATTTGTAGAATTGCCCTTTTACAGAAGCATCATCGCCATCAAAGTGCTTATTCTGAAGCTGACGGGGTATAGGGCCACTCTTACCTGCCCTTAAATCCTCCATTGCTGCGTTAATAGCATCGTGCCCACTTGTGGATTTTGGAGAATTGCAAACTAATATGACTGCATCTGCAAGGGGGATTCTAGCTTCAGGCATACCAACCTGCAGGGCAATATCCGTTGCAGCCTTCACAATGGGCATAATCAT
>JAZSJL010000333.1:0-1636 GCA_045534355.1 Acutalibacteraceae bacterium | reverse complement strand
CTTTGGCTGTTCTATAGACGTAGGTGTTCATACCGATGTGCTGACTCTTTACCCGAAGGCTGTGGGTACGGAAATTGCCCTTCGTACACTTTCGCCTGATATAATTGTGCTTGACGAAATAGGCACGGAGGATGAGTCCAGAGCATTGCTTTCCGGTATGAATAGTGGTGTGAATTTTATTGCCACAGCTCACGGCTCATCTGTTGAAGAGGTGCTTCGCAGACCGAATATTAAGACACTTATCCACGCCGGTGTTTTCAAAAAGGCTGTTGTTTTATCGGGAAGGGATGATCCCTGTGGTATAAAAGGAGTTGTATCTTTTTGAAGCTTGGTACTGTTTTTGTTGTTGCAATTGCAATAATATTTTTCGGTGTATACGACTTCCTAAAATATAAAAGGTGTGTTAATGCTCTTGAGGAAGCAGTAAAGCTTTTTAATTTGTTTAAAACTGAAATATATTATAAGGACTCTGACTATTATTCACTCTGCAAAGCCGGTGAAAAGGAAAATTTTAAATACATACTTTTCAACAATTCTGTAATTTCTATTAGTGGTATAGATGATGAGCGTGTTAAAGCCGAATTCTCGTATTTTGCAGAAAAAATCGGTACTACCGATATTGAGGGTCAGCTTTCCGTTTGCTCACAGGCAATTGAAAAGCTTGGTAGTATTTTAAGGGAGTACAGCAAAAAGGAAGCTTCAAAGCTACAGGTTAATATGTCTTTAAGTATTTTAGGTGCACTGAGTATGATTATTATTTTTATTTAGGTGAACAATGGATATTTATATTATTTTTAAAATTGTGATTGTTGCAATAGCAGTAGCAATAGTCAATCAGCTTCTGCAAAAGGCAGGTAAAGAGGAGTACACTTTAATTATAACCATAGCAGGTCTTATTATTGCACTTATGATGTTTTTACCTGCCTTAACGGATTTGAAAGACGAGCTGTTTTCGTTGATTGAATTTTGAGTATATTTGAAATTTGTGTACTTGTAATTGCAGGTGTTGTTTTTATAGGTCTTGTAAAAACAGGTGGCTCTGCTTACGCAGTAATACTGCGCCTTGCAGTTGTTTTGCTTGTATTCATAGGTATATTACCTATGTTCAAGGAGCTAATTGAAGCAGTAAGGTCGTTAGGCTTTTTAGAAATTATAAGTAATGATGCCGTTGAGATTATATTCAAAGTGTTTTCGGTGCTTACTATAGGCTCATTTTCTGCTGATATTTGCCGTGACAATGGTGAGGGTGCATTAGGTAGCCTTGCAGAGCTATCCTCAAGACTGATTGCATTAAGCATCAGTCTGCCATTGGTAACATCAGTAATTACAGTTGCAGCAACGTTTTTTAGGTGAAAAATGAAAAGGTTAATAAAGGTTATATTGCTTACGTTTGTAGCTGTGTTGCTGTTATCCTGCACAGCTCTTGCTGTCCCGAGCAATATAGATGAATATAACAAAGAGTATGACGTAGGGGAAATATATGAATATATTGACGGCAAAACAGCGCAATTGCTGGAAGAGTTTGGTATATCAGAAATTAATGCCGTGTCACTTTTCTCAATTACACCGGATAAGGTTTTTGGTGCTCTTTTTAACATCAGTACAATGGCGATTAATAAACCCATTAAATTTCTTG
>JAZSJL010000089.1:0-3631 GCA_045534355.1 Acutalibacteraceae bacterium | reverse complement strand
ACATATACCATATCCTTCCCTGCTTCGGGGATTTCTACGGCTATATCCGAATTAACTACGTAGGCACAGCACAGCTCATCCTTGCCGTTGACCTTGACTGTGCACCGTTTGCACAGACCCTTGCCACCACAGGGATGCTCCACGAATATTCCGTTTTTGGCTAAAGCTGCAGAAAGCAGTGTGCCTCCCTCTGCAAAAAAGAGGTTGCCGTTTATCGTTACCTTAAACATAGCTATCCTTCAAAAATAAAACATTTATATAGAGTGGGTTAAGCGTATCCGAAACAGATTTTGGGATATACTTGACCCACTCTAGAGTAAAGATACCACAAAACAAGTTAAAAATCAACACATTTAAATCCCTGTGGTATTTACAAAATTTAACAAAAAGCATTATATCTATTGTAATTTTTTACTCGTTTTGATACTCTATATTTATCAAACCCCGATGTTCTTTGGAGGTGCTTTTATGAATAAAATTAAAATAGGTATTTTCGGTGCAGGCAGAGGCGTAAACCTTGCAGGAAACTTTGTGCTTGCCGGTGCTCGTGTTGTAGCTCTGTGCGACTTCAACGAAAAAAGACTTAAAGCAGGTCTCGAGGAATTAAATGACGATACGGTTACAGCATATTCAAGCTTCGATGAATTTATTGAGCACGATATGGATGCTGTGGTTGTAGCAAACTATTTCCACGAGCACACACCATTTGTAATAAAGTGCTTTCAAAAAAATCTGCACGTTTTGTGCGAATGCATTTCAAACGGCACTATGGCAGAGGGTGTTGAGCTTATAAGAGCCTTTGAGAAAAGCAATTCAATATATATGCTTGCAGAGAATTATCCTCAAATGATTTTCAACAGAGAAATGAAGCGTGTTTGTGACGGTGGCTCATTAGGTAAAATCCTCTATGCAGAGGGTGAATACAACCACCCTGTACAGCCCAACGACACCAGCTTCAACAAAAGCTGCATATATTTTGTGGAGCATTGGCGAAACTTTTTGCCTCGTGCATACTATGTAACACACTCTCTTGCTCCTCTTATGTGGTCCACAGGTGCAACACCCTCTAAAGTAAGTGCTCTGCCAATTTTTGAGCCATTTAACGATGTTGCAACAGCAAGACACGTTGCAGACAGAGCCGCAATAATAACAACTGCCAATGACGACGGCTCTGTTTTCAGGATAACAGGCTGTGCAACCTTTGGCGCACACCACAACTCTTACAGAATATGTGGTTTGAACGGACAAATTGAAAATCTTCGAGGAATGGGAAGCAAAATGCTTCTTCGCTACAACAGCTGGTCTGTACCCGAGGGCATGGAAGAAACAAATCTTTACGAAGCACAATGGAACGACGAAAACGAGGACCTTATAAACGGAGCAGGTCACGGTGGTGGTGATTTTATTGTTGCAAGAATGTTTCTTGACTGCATAAAAGAAAACCGTCAGCCTGAGCACCCCTACGATATATACTCGGCTGTTAATATGTCCTCTGTTGCAATACTTGCGCACCGTTCGATTTTAAACGGTGGTATTCCATACGATATACCTGATTTCAAACAGGAAGAAAACAGAAAGGCTTACGAAAACGACAGGCAAACACCTTTCCACGGCTCTAACGGAGAAAAGCCGAACATACCTTGTTGTTCAAAAACCGACTATAAGCCTACACAAGAACAGATAAACCAATTTCTTGAATCATTAAAGGATTAAAATCTTTTTCTTTGCTTTTACACCTATTTACTTATATCGGCAATAGTAGTATAATTAACACAGTTTTAAACCGAAAGGAAATGATATTATGAAATATGTAGGCATTGCTCTGCTTATTATTCTTGCAGTGTTTGTTGTTGCAATTGTAATTGCGGCAATCAAGGCAGTATTAATAAAGGCAAAGCCAAACACCGGCTCTCCTGCAATTAATCCTACCCAGGAGGAAGCAGACGACTATGCACAGAAGCTTTCTGAAATGATTAAGGTGCCAACAATTTCCTTAAGAGGCAACGAGGACCTTACCCAATTCTACAAGCTTCACGAGGTGATGAAGAAAAGCTTCCCTCTTATATTCTCAAAGCTTGAGTGCACAGAAATAGAGGGTAATCTCCTTTTCCGTTGGCCGGGTAAGGACCCGAAAAGAAACGGCCTTTTGCTTATGGGACACCAGGATGTTGTTACAGCAGATGAGCCAAACTGGGAAAAGCCACCGTTTTCAGGTGAAATTGAGGGTGGCAATATCCACGGCAGAGGCTCAATGGACTGCAAATCAACTGTATTTTCAGAATTCCAGGCTATTGAGGAGCTTTTAGCAGAGGGCTTCGAGCCACCTTGTGATATTTACCTTGCAACAGCAGTTGACGAGGAAATCTCCGGCGAAGGAGCTCCAAAGCTTGTTAATTACCTTAAATCCAAGGGCGTACACCTTGACGTTGCAATGGATGAGGGTGGTGCAATCCTTAAAGACCAGCTTCCCACAATGAAGGGCTGGTGTGCAGCAATCGGTATACTTGAAAAAGGCTATATCGACGTTAAAATCATTGCAAAGGGCAAGGGTGGTCACTCCTCTACACCAAAGAGCAACACACCACTTGCAAGGCTTTCAAAGTTCGTTGCAGATATTGAAAAGGATAAACCCTTCAAGGCAGAGCTTTCAGGCTCTGTGTATGCAATGCTTGACCAGGCTGCACCGTACCTTGGCTTCCCTCTCAGAATGGTGCTTGGTAATATGTGGCTCTTCAAGGGCTTGCTCACAAAGGTTTTGCCAATGGTTTCACCAATGTGCAACGCATTTACAAAAACAACCTTCTGCTGTACAATGGCAGGTGGCTCAAACACACCAAACGTTATTCCTTCCGAGGCATACGTGGTTTGTAACCTTCGTACTGCACCACACCAGAACGTTGAGGACTCCCTTGCAGTATTGAAAAAGTATGCAGATAAATACGACCTTGAATTAGAGGTTATTCACGCAAGAGATGCTTCAAGCTCTGTTGACTTCAAGGGCGAGGAATTCGGCTACCTTAAAAAGTGCCTTAACGAGTGCTACCCTGATGCAGGCGTTATTCCATACCTTATGACAGGTGGTACAGACTGCCGTCACTACGAGAGCATTGCAAACAACTGCTTGCGCTTCTGCCCGATTAAAATGAGCAACGAACAGCTTGCCGCTATGCACGCCGCAAACGAAAGCATAGGCGTAATGGAGGTAGCAAACTGCGTTAAGTTCTATAAGTACTACATAAAGAATCATAAATAAGCTGAGAAATTAGGAGTTATGAGTGAGGAATTTCGAGGCTACGCAGTTATTCTAGTTGCCAGTTGCCAGTCGCCAGTTGCCAGAGCTGTGTATGTGCAAAAAGCTCACACAAAAAGGTGCGAAAGCTGTGCAAAAAGTTTAATAGAAGAACTGTAAGGGCGAGATTGTAGCCCTCCCGAAAGCAAAGAAGAACAACGGGACGGCTAATATCCGTCCCTTACATGAGTAATTTAAATCTTGCGACAGCTCTGACCCTCTTGCGAGCGAAAGCTCGGAGGAGGGGGGACCGTTCTTTTGATAACTAAATGATTTAGGAGAGTATATTCCGAGGAATATACTCTCCCTTTCTTTTGTGTATAATCGGAACGGTGGGTGGTA
>JAZSJL010000392.1:0-3696 GCA_045534355.1 Acutalibacteraceae bacterium | reverse complement strand
GTGTATTATCTGTCATACGGCGCACGTAGGATGCATAACGAGCAACGTTAACGTCATCAAGAGCAGCCTCAACCTCGTCGAAAATACAAAGTCGGAGGCCAAGCGGTCTTAGGAAGACAATACTAATGGCCAACTCCCTGGCTCACAGAACGACATGGCTACGATCCGACTTGTGTATTATCTGTCATACGGCGCACGTAGGATGCATAACGAGCAACGTTAACGTCATCAAGAGCAGCCTCAACCTCGTCGAAAATACAGAATGGACAAGGGTTAATTTTAAGAATTGCAAAAAGAAGTGCAATTGCAGAAAGACCCTTTTCACCACCTGAAAGAAGTGAAATATTCTGAACATTTTTGCCCGGTGGTTGTACCTTGATTTCGATGTCTGATTCAAGAACATTGTCCTCATCGGTAAGTATAAGCGAAGCCTTACCACCACCAAAGAGCTCTGCAAAGGTCTGTCCGAAGCTAAAGTTAATTTTGTCAAACTGCTCCTTGAACTGAATACCCATTTTGCTTGTAAGCTCATTAATAAGCTTAATAAGCTCTGCCTTTGATTTTTCAACGTCATTAACCTGACCAAACATAAAGCTGTACCTTTCGGAAACCTCTTTATATTCCTCAATTGCGCTGACGTTTACGTTACCCAAGCCACGGATTTTGCCCTTAAGCTCATTCAATCGACGCTTTGCTTCCGGAATGTTTTCGATTACTATATTAAGCTCCTCTGCCTCACGGCGAGTAAGCTCATATTCATCGTAAAGCTTGTTGGAAACCTCATCAACCTCACGTTGCATTGCATCTCGGCGCTCTGTAAGTCTTGCAGTTTCACCACTAAGCTTTTCTCGCTCCTCGGTTTTTTCTCTTTCAAGAATTCTGAGCTTGCCTGTTTCCTGTTCAAACTGCTCACGCCTTGAAATCTCTGCTGCAATTTTATCCTTGTGGGAGGCGCTCTGCTCTCTTAAGCCGAAGGCTTCTTCCTTGAGGATTTCAATACGCTTTCTTATCTCTTCGTTTCTTGCTTCAATCTCGGCAATTTCTTCATTCAACTGTGAAAGCTTATCCTTGTGGCTTGAAGCACGGCTTTGGAGCCTTGCAATTTCCTCTTGCTTTGCCTCAATCTCTTTTTGAGCTGTTGCAATATCAAGGTTTATCTGTGAAATTTCTGCTGTAAGCTTTTCTCGTTTTTCTGTAATAGACTCACGGTTGCCTGTAATACCCGCAAGCTCTGCTTCAACCTCTTCGAGCTCTGACTGGAGCTTTGCAAGTGTAGCCTCTGCTTGGGCAGCACCTGCCTTAATGCCTTCAATTCTTGCATAAAGCTGTGCTTTTTCTTCCTCGGCAGCCCCCTGCGAAGCAAGGAGATTTTCAAGGCTACCCTTCTTAAGAGCGAGCACACCCTCAACTCTTATTTTATCCTCACCAAGGGATGTAATTTCTGCTTTACAGCCATCAAGCTCTGCAGTAGCTGCGCTTGCGCTTTCCTGCTGTGCCTTAACGTCTGCCTGAAGTAAGGATAATTTATCTCTTAATTCCTCGCACTCCTTCTTAAGCGCTTCAAGCTGATTGCCTCGACTGAGAATACCTGCATTCTGAAGCTTTGCACCACCGGTAATTGAACCACCGGCGTTAACAACCTGACCATCAAGAGTAACGATTTTAAATTTATAGCCATACTTTTTAGCAATAGCAATTGCTGAATCCAAATCCTCAACAACAACTGTTCTTCCTAAAAGGGATTTGATTATTTCTGTATACTTAGACTCGTAATCAACAAGCTCCGATGCAACGTTTATGTAGCCAAAGCAATCGTCAAGACCATCTTCATCTATGACCCTACCCTTGATTGCAGTAAGAGGAAGGAAGGTTGCTCTGCCTGCTCTGCTCTCTTTAAGGAAGTTAATTGCCTTTTTGGCATCGTTTTCTGTTTCTGTAACAATGTGCTGAATCTGTGCACCTAATGCTGTTTCGATTGCTAAAGAATATTTATCCTTAACGGAAATAAGCTGTGAAACGGGAGCGTGTATGCCTCGGAGAGTGCCACGCTGAACCTCCTTCATAACAGCCTTAACACTACCCTGATAGCCTTCCATATTCTTTTCAAGGTCGGTAAGCATTACGATTCTTGATTCCTTAACCTGAAGCTCGTTGCGAAGGTTATTCTCCTTTTCACGCAAGCCATCAAGCTTTTCAAGACGTTTTTTAGCAAGAAGCTCTATTCCTGAAACTGCATTGTTAAGCTCAAGCATTCTTTCGGCAATATTCTCTAACTCACCTGTAACCTCTGCACATTCATTTTCCAGAGCTTCTACCATAGGTGCCTGAGCTGTAATTGTTTCGTCAATAGCTGTTATTCTGTTTTCAATTTCTTCAACAGATGATGCTGCTGTTGAAACAACAACTCTGCTGTCTGCCACCTGTACGGAAAGTGCCGTAATACGAGCTGAA
Source organism: Acutalibacteraceae bacterium (assembly GCA_045534355.1). Classification (GTDB taxonomy): domain Bacteria; phylum Bacillota; class Clostridia; order Oscillospirales; family Acutalibacteraceae; genus DTU089. The sequence goes on along the minus strand of JAZSJL010000392.1, from coordinate 1,245 downwards.
AGCTCAACGCTTCTTTGTGCAGACTTGCTGTTTTCATCGCTCAATACGTCAAGCTCACTTGTAAAGGAAGCAAGTGTCGCACACTTTGCATCAATAGTTGTTTTAAGGTCCTCTATTATTCTTTCAGCTGCTTCAATTTGCTCGGAAATCTGGGAATCTGTATCATTTTCCTCTGTCATTTCACGTCTGATACGCTGAATTGTTTCGTTGTTGTGCTCAATGGTATTCTCCTGAACGGCAATCTGACCCTCAAGAAGGGTTGCCTGTTCTTCGAGCTGAGAAGCACCACGCCTCATTTCATCTATTGCGATTGTAATTTTCTGTGCTTCCTCAATAGCACTATCTATTTTTGCAGAAATTTCTTCTAACTCTTTACAAACCTCTCTGTATTGAGCCTCTGCAATAGTGAGATTCTTATCGAATTCACGAAGGTCACTTTTAGCCTTTTCGATTGTGTAAAGCCAAATTCCAATTTCCAATTCTCGCTTTTCAGCAGCATACTCAAGGAACTTCTGTGCCTTTTCGCTTTGAGTTTTAAGTGGACCCACACGTGCCTCAAGCTCTGTGAGAATATCACGAAGTCTTAATAAATTCTCCTCTGCCTGATTAAGTCTACGCATTGCATCTGTACGACGGTACCTGTAGTGAGATATACCGGCAGCCTCTTCGAGCATATCACGGCGCTCATCCGACTTACCTGATATAAGGGTTTCAATTTTACCCTGGCTGACCATAGAATAACCGTCTCTGCCAAGACCTGTATCCATAAAGAGCTCGTGAATATCTCTGAGCCTTGCCTGTTCACCGTTTATTCTGTATTCACTTTCGCCTGAACGATAGTAGCGTCTTGTAACTGTAACAAGCTTTTCGGGATTATTGAGAGCCATATCGGAGTTATCGAGCTTTAAGGTAACCTCGGCAAAGCCTACAGCACGTCTTGAGTCTGTGCCGCTGAAGATAACATCTTCCATTTTGGAGCCTCTCAGGTTCTTTGTAGATTGCTCACCAAGCACCCAACGCATAGCATCGGAAAGATTACTCTTACCGCTTCCGTTAGGTCCGACAACAGCCGTTATGCCTTTACCGAATTCAAGCACGGTTTTATCGGGAAAGGATTTGAAGCCTTGCATTTCAATGGCTTTAAGATACATTGTTTTCTACCTTTCGTGTGGAAAATCTATTGGATTTCCACTTCATATTTTTCTAAATCTGCCTTACCCTTAACGGATACGTTGTACCCTATAG
>JAZSJL010000102.1:0-3348 GCA_045534355.1 Acutalibacteraceae bacterium | reverse complement strand
CAGCACCTTGACTATTGAAGATAAAGAGTAGAGTTATTATAATATTAGTAGTTAAATTTGCAAGGGAGTGTCTTTTTTGCTTTCTAAAAAATTTGTTTGTGCAACCTATAAATATTCAACCTACAAGGATTTTGTTCCCTCGCCGTATTTCAGAAAAGTCTTTTTTACAGAAGGTTTTCCCGAAAACTGCAGGGTGACCATTGGCTGTGCAGGCTTTTATGATATTTACATAAACGGCAATAAAATCACAAAGGGTATTCTGGCACCATATATTTCTAACCCTGACCATATGGTGTACTACGATGAATACGACGTTACCGAATACGTAAACGAGGGCAAAAACGTTTTAGGTATTCAGCTTGGTAATGGTATGCAAAACGCTCCCGGTGGTGAAATCTGGGATTTCGATAAAGAGGATTTTCGTGGTGCACCGAGAGTGGCTTTCAGTATTGAAATATTGTCTGCAGAGGGCGAAACGAAGGTTATTGAAGCAGACAGTAGCGTGAAAACAGCACCTTCGCCTGTTATCTTCGATGATTTGAGAAACGGTTGCTTCTACGATGCACGAAGGGAGATTTCCGGTTGGTCGGAGCCAAGCTTCAACGACAGCACGTGGAAGCCTGCTCTTGTGGCAGAAGCTCCTCGTGGAGAGAGAAGGCTTTGCAAGGCAGAGCCGATTACTGCAATAAGACACCTTAAGCCTGTAAGCATAAAAAAGTGCCGTATGGTAGATTTCAGAGCAGAAGGCAGGGTGTGTAAGGACACAAATCCACTTCCCTCAAAGGAAAAGGTAGGCTACCTCTATGATTTCGGTATTGATACGGCAGGTATTGTAAGGCTCAAAATAAAGGGTTATGAGGGTCAGCAGATAGACCTTCAATTCGGTGAATACCTTGATGAAAACGGCAATCCCGACATAAGCAACTGTCAGTTTTATCCCGACGGCTATGCACAGCGTGATATTTATATCTGCAAAGGCGAGGGGGAGGAAATATTTGAGCCGCAGTTTACATACCACGGCTTCAGGTATGTGGTTGTTTTAGGTCTTTCAGAGTCACAGGCAACACAGGATTTACTTACATATATTGTGTGTAGCTCTGCGTTAAAGGAAATGGGTAACTTCAGGTGCTCCAACGATACTGTGAACAGATTACAGGCTATGACAAGGAATGCAACTGTTTCTAACTTCTACTATTTCCCTACAGATTGTCCGCACAGGGAGAAGAACGGTTGGACAGGGGATGCAAATATGTCCTGCAGACAGATGCTTCTTAACCTTAACCCTGAAAACAGCTTTAGAGAGTGGCTTCGCAACGTGCGTAAGGCACAGCGTGAAAACGGAGAAATACCGGGTATTGTGCCAACAGGTGGCTGGGGCTACGGTATAGGCTCTGCCTGGGATGCTGTACTTATTAACCTTCCGTATTTTACGTACCTCTACAGAGGCGAAATGGAAATATTAAAGGAAAATGCAGACGCTATTTTCCAATATGCTAATTTCATTGACAAAAAGCGTACACCCAAAGGCACGGTTGACTATGGTCTTGGTGATTGGTGCCCTGTTACTGTGGTAAAATCTCCCGTTGAGTTTACAAGCACGGTAATATCAATGGACAGCATGAGGAAGGCATCGTTTATATTCAACGTGCTTGGCATGAAAAAGCAGGAGGACTTTTGCACAGCCTTATACAATGAGCTTTTAGAGGCTTCGAGAAGGTACCTTGTAGATTTGAATACACTTACTGCAAAGGGCAGGTGTCAGACCTCGCAGTCTATGGCTATTTACTACGGCGTTTTCAATAATTCTGAAAAGCAGGGTGCCTTCAAGGTGCTCGAAGAAATTATTGAGGAAAACGGAGATTATATCGACTTCGGCTTTGTTGGTGTAATGACTATATTCCGTGTGCTTTGTGAGTTCGGCAGAGCAGACCTTGCTTTTAAAATGATTGCACGAGAGGATTACCCCTCATTTGGCTGTTGGGTTAAGCGTGGCTATACTGCTTTGGCAGAAAATTTCCACCCTGACGGAGAGTTTCCCGATTCACTTAACCACCATTGCTTCGGTGAGATTTCTGCAATATTTATTGAATACCTTGCAGGCATCAGGGTCAATCCTTACGGTGATAGCTGTAAAGAGGTCAATGTTGAGCCTTGCTTTGTGCCACAGCTTACTAATGCCAAGGCGTACCACAATACTGTTTGTGGCAAGGTGGGTGTTTACTGGGAAAGAAACGGTGGAGAAATTACTCTTGAGGTGAACGTTGCACAGGGTATTTATGGTGAAATAAAGCTTCCTCGTGGCTTCGTTTTTGAGGATAGCAGACTTTCCTTCAAAAAGCTTCAGGAGGGTAGCTTTAAGATAATTGATATGAACTTTGAGAGTGTTGATATTATAGAGGTGTGAAATGGAAACAGAGGTTAAGGTTATAGATTACGGCTTTTTTACTCACGATGGTTTGGATTTTGAATACCACATAAGTGGTAATGAAAACGGTGAACCACTTGTTATGCTCAACGGTAATGGTGGTGATTACCGTTGCTTTGAGGGTGATTTATACGTGCCGTTGTCAAAGTATTTTAAAATTATAAGATTTTCTACACGTGGTACAGGTAAAACTCCCTTGGGCGACAAAAAGCTTACCTTTGAGCTTTTTTCAGAGGATTTGAAGGCTTTGCTTGATTACCTCGGTACAAAGCCTGTAAATATATGTGGCTTTTCCGATGGTGGCAATCTGGGAATGGTGTTTTCCGTTACTTACCCCGATTACGTGAAAAGACTTGCAGTATTCGGCTCGAACCTTAACACAAGAGGTACGAAAACAGGCGACCAGTTAGGTATTATCAAGGACCACAGAATATATGCAATTAAGGCTTTTTTCACTAAAGACCCTGAATGGATAAGACGTAGAGAGATTGAGGGAATGATGGTTGGTCAGCCACACCTTAACTACAAAAAGCTGTCTGCTCTTAAAATACCGTTTCTTAACTGCTTTGGTGAGTTCGATATGATAAAAAGGAGCCATTCAAGGAAAATGACAAAGGCTGTTGAAGGTGCAGAGGAGCTTATGGTTTTAAACGGTGGCCACAGCACAGCCTTCAGAAAAACAGATTTTCTTATTCTGCCTGTCGTTAAAAGATTTTTAGGTGTGGATTAAATCGAAATAATACTTAAAAATAATGCTGTCCGAAAATCTCGGATAGCATTATTTTTATTGAAATATAGTATATATTATGATATAATAGACTGTAAAATTATATTCGGGTGATATTTTGAGTCGTAAAAAATGGGTCGTTTCCACCTGCGACAGAGACCGTGCGGCAGATATTGCAGAAAGCTGTGGTATTGAG
>JAZSJL010000387.1:0-1839 GCA_045534355.1 Acutalibacteraceae bacterium | reverse complement strand
TTTTTAATATTTCGTCGGTAAAGTGGAGCCCTGCTGTAGGTGCTGCAGCAGAGCCGAGCTCTTTAGAGTAAACTGTCTGGTACCTCTCCTTATCCTCCAGCTCCTCTGTAATGTAGTGTGGCAGAGGCATTTGACCGATTTTATCAAGAATATTGAATATATTATCGCTCTTGTCGTAAATAAACCTGACTACTCTGTTACCGTTTTGGAGAACCTTTTCTACAACACAGCTTAAAATTCCGTCACCAAAGGTGAACTCTGCCCCCTCTTTAGCTCGTTTTCCGGGTCCTGCAAGTGTTTCCCACAGGTCATTTTCAAGCTGATTGAGTAAAAGGAACTCTACCCTTGCGCCCGTATCCTTCTTCAAGCCGTATATTCTTGCAGGGAGTACTCGTGTGTTATTTAAAACAAGGCAATCCCCTTCCTTAAAGTAGTCAAGAATATCGTAGAAATGCTTATGAAGTATATCCTCGTTTTCCTTTGAGAGCACCATCATACGTGAATGGTCACGTGGCTCAATGGGGTGCTGTGCAATAAGCTCCTGGGGTAAATTGTAAAAAAAATCAGATTTATTCATAAATATCCCTTTTCCAAAATATATATTACTTAAAAATACATAAAAAAGATTGACTATTTTGCATAATATATGGTATTATCTTTTAGTTAAAAACAATGACTTATATTATAAGTCATTTGTATCGCAATTACAAGTGTTTTTTATACGGAGGTAAACACAATGAAAAAATACAAGGTTGGTATTATTGGCGCAACAGGTATGGTTGGCCAGAGATTCGCACTTTTACTCAACGAGCACCCTTGGTTTGACGTAACAGTTCTTGCTGCATCATCACGTTCAGCAGGTCAGACCTACAAAGAGGCTCTTGGTGACAGATGGTGTATGGAGGAGCCAACTCCTGCAAAGTACCTTGATATGGTTATCCTTGATGCAGAAAAGGATATTGAAGCAATCGCTTCACAGGTAGATTTCGTATTCTGCGCAGTTAACCTTTCAAAGCAGGAAACAAAGGAGCTTGAGGAGAAATATGCAAAGGCAGAGTGCCCTGTTGTTTCAAACAACTCTGCACACCGTATGACTCCGGACGTTCCGATGGTAGTTCCTGAGCTCAACCCTGAGCACATCGAAATTATTAAGGCACAGCGTGAAAGATTAGGAACAAAGCGTGGCTTCATTGCAGTTAAGTCAAACTGCTCACTCCAGAGCTACGTTCCCGCACTCTTCCCTCTCCACGAGAAATATACTGTTAAAGACGTTGTTGTTTGTACATATCAGGCAATATCCGGTGCAGGTAAAACATTTGAGAGATGGCCTGAAATGGTAGATAACGTTATCCCATTCATCGGTGGTGAGGAAGAAAAGAGCGAGAAGGAGCCACTTAAGCTTTGGGGTAAAATAGTTGGTAAGGAAATCGTTTCTGCTACAGAGCCACACTTCACAGCACAGTGTATTCGTGTTCCTGTTTCAGACGGTCACATGGGCGCAGTATTTGTTCGCTTCGAAACAAAGCCTTCTAAGGAAGATATGATTGCAATGTGGAAGAGCTTCCGTGGCAGAGCACAGGAGTTAGAGCTTCCGTCTGCACCGAAGCAGTTCCTTCACTACTTTGAAGAGGACAATATGCCTCAAACAAAGCTTCACAGAAACCTTGAGAACGGTATGGCTGTTTCTATCGGTCGCCTTCGTGAGGATACACAGTATGATTATAAGTTCGTTTGTCTTTCCCATAATACCCTTCGTGGTGCCGCAGGCGGCGGTGTTCTGCTTGCTGAGTTGCTTTGTGCACAGGGATACATCGAACCTGTAAAATAAATTATTGGAGT
>JAZSJL010000070.1:0-4062 GCA_045534355.1 Acutalibacteraceae bacterium | reverse complement strand
TTTTATCAAATATTTGTAAAACTATAAGAAAAGAACTCGGCTAAAAGCTGAGTTCTTTGTTTTTATTTCGTAAGCTCTTCGGCTCTCTCAAGAGCTGTTTCTATATTGGGGCAGAAGTTTTCTGCTCCTATTTTTTTATATATACCTGATTTTCTAAACACCTGCAAGGGCTGTTCGTTGGCGTGTGATACAACAAGCCTTACACCCTTCTTCTCAAGATTGCCAATAACGTCATTGAAGGCGTGAATACCGGAAGCATCTATAGCAGGTACACCTCTCATTCTGAGAACAAGCACCTTTTTGTGCTTTTCGTGAAGGAGAATTGCATCTGAAATTTTTGTTGCTGCACCAAAGAAAAATGGTCCTGTGATTTCAAATACAACAACGCCGTCAGGAACCTTCTTAAGACTTATATTCTCATCGTCCGTTTCTTCATCGTACTCTTTCCAGCCGTATGCATTTGTTTCGTCGCTCATGCGCTTCATAAAAAGCAAAGTAGCAAGAACGATACCAACACAAATAGCAACAACCAAGTCAAACACAACCGTAAGAACAAAGGTAGTAACAAGCACAAGAATATCACTCTTGGGTGACGTTTTGCATATGTGCACAAATTCACGCCATTCACTCATATTATACGCAACAACAAAAAGTATTGCGGCAATTGCAGGCATCGGAATATAAGCTGCAAGAGGCATAAGCACAAGGAGAACAAGAAGAAGCACAACTGCGTGTACCATACCGGCAACAGGAGTTCTCCCCCCATTTTTGATATTTGCAGCCGTTCTTGCAATAGCACCCGTTGCAGGAATACCACCAAACAGCGCAGAGCAAATATTACCTGCACCCTGTGCAATAAGCTCCATATTGGAATTATGACGACTACCAACCATACCATCTGCTACAACGCAAGAAAGAAGGCTTTCTACTGCAGCAAGTATTGCAATGGTAAATGCATCAGGAATAACTGCTTTGACAGTTTCAAACGATACACCCGGTAAAGAAGGCATTGGAAGCTTTGATGAAATCTCATAGAGATCTCCGATTGTTAAAACATCTAAATCAAGAATTTTAACAAGTAGTGCTGAAATAAGAATTGCTATAAGTGAGGGTGGTATCTTTTTGAAAATCTTAGGTAGAAGCACAAGCACAAGCAAGGTTATACCACCTATGATTGCAGCTTGAAAATTTATTGTATCGGCAGATACAATAATTTCTTTAATTTTATCCACCGTTTCAATTGGAGAATGAGAAAACGTAAGACCAAAAAAGTCTTTGATTTGACCGATAAAGATAGTTACGGCAATACCTGCTGTAAAGCCTGTTGTGATTGTAAACGGAATAAATTTGATAAGGCTGCCTAACTTAAAAACACCCATCAGAATTAATATTATACCTGCCATTATAGTTGCAAGCACAAGACCCGAAAAGCCATTTGTTGCAATAATACCTGCAACAATTGTGGCAAAGGCGGCAGTAGGACCTGCAATTTGCACACGGCTACCACCTAAAAATGATATAACAAAGCCTGCAACAATTGCTGTATAAAGACCTTGTTCGGGAGTAGCACCCGATGCAAGTGCAAGAGCAATAGAAAGTGGTAAAGCAATAATTGCAACAATAATTCCTGATATTATATCTTTTACTAATTGCTCTTTAGAATAATTTTTTAGGGTTGAAAACAACTTCGGTTTAAGCTTTTGCATATTATATCCTTATTTTTTCTTTTTTACCTTCAGCATTGCCATCATACGCTGAAGCTCTATTTCTGTTCTTCTGTGCTCGGAAAGGCTTTCGGTATTGCGAAGCTGTTCCCTATCCTTCTCGATTTCACGCCTTGTGCGTGCTTCATCAATATCCTCAGGCCATTCGCAAATATGCGAGAAAACCATAACGTGGTCCGGACGAACCTCCATAAAGCCATCTGCCACGTATGCTCTTTTTACCTCACCCTTAACCTTAAGGCGCACCTCTCCGGGAGCAAGCGCTGCAAGTAACGGCTGATGCCCTGCAAGAATACAAAGCTCACCATCTGCAAGTGTACATACAAAGGATTCTGCTTCACCTAAAAAGAACTGCTTTTCGGGAGTGAGCATTTCAAGTATAAATTCTGACATTCAGCCACCACCTTTCACACATTAAAGCGTTTGTGCTTTTTCTCTTGCTTCATTAATATCGCCAACCATAAAGAAGGCTGCTTCAGGAACATCGTCAGCCTCACCTTCAACAATCTGACGGAAGCTTTCGATTGTATCCTTCAAGGGAACAAACTTACCCTTTACACCTGTGAAGCCCTCTGCAACGTTCATAGGCTGTGAAAGGAACTTCTGTATTTTACGAGCTCTGTAAACTATTGCTCTATCCTCCTCGGAAAGCTCCTCCATACCAAGGATTGCAATAATATCCTTAAGCTCCGTATATCGTTGCAAGCACTCCTGCACCCTACGAGCAACACTATAGTGAAGCTCACCTATAATTTCAGGCTCAAGGGCACGGCTTGACGACTCAAGTGGGTCAACAGCAGGATATATACCAAGCTCTGATATACTTCTCGACAAAACGGTAGTTGCATCCAGATGTGTAAATATTGTTGCAGGAGCCGGGTCTGTAAGGTCATCGGCAGGTACATAAACAGCCTGTACAGACGTGATTGAGCCATCCTTTGTGGAAGCAATACGTTCCTCAAGAGCACCCAATTCATTTGCAAGGGTTGGCTGATAGCCAACTGCACTTGGTAATCTGCCAAGCAATGCAGAAACCTCATTACCTGCCTGAACGTATCTGTATATATTATCGATAAAAAGAAGAACGTCCTGCTTCTTTTCATCTCGAAGGTACTCTGCCATTGTTAAGCCTGTAAGAGCAATTCTCATTCTGCTGCCAGAAGGCTCGTTCATCTGACCAAAGGCAAGCACAGCCTTATCGATAACACCACTTTGCTCCATATCGCTCATGAGCTCATTACCCTCACGGCTTCTTTCACCAACACCGGTAAAAACGGAGTAACCACCGTGATTAACTGCAATGTTATGTATCATTTCCATTATAAGAACTGTTTTGCCTACACCTGCACCACCGAAAAGACCTATTTTACCACCCTTGGTATATGGCACAAGAAGGTCAATAACCTTAATACCTGTTTCAAGCACCTGGGTTGCAGGTCTTTGTTCATTAAGCGCAGGTGCACTGCGATGAATTGGCAGAGTGCACTCTGCTTCAATTTTGCCCTTGCCGTCTATAGGTCTGCCGAGAACATCTACAACTCGACCTACAACAGCATCGCCGACAGGAACCTTAATCCCTTCGCCATCTGACGTTACAGGCAAGCCACAGGACAAGCCCTCGGTTGCTTCAAGTGCGATTGCACGAACGGTATCTTTGTCAACGTGCATAGCAACCTCTAAATGCTTGTGGGCTTCTTCAATATAAAGAAGTGCATTTATTGGTGGAAGTGCATCAGGAAACCTTACGTCCACAACCGGACCTGATATTTTAACTACTGTTCCTTTATATTTCTTATTCATAACTGATTACTCTCTCATATTCCACCCATTTCAACTGCGGCGGAAATTTCTGTTATTTCATTTGTAATCTGAAGCTGACGTGCTGAATTCAGCTCTGCTGACAGGTGTTTTATCATTTCGTCTGCATTGTGTGTTGCACTCTGCATTGCATTCATTCTTGCAATATTTTCACTTGCAGAGGACTGCATAAACACATCGAACATAAAGCCTGTAATGTATTGATACACGAGCTGGTCAAACACCACGTCTATTGACGGCTCAAAAATCATTTCAGCCGTTTTATTGCCTTCTCTTTCAACGTCTGCAAAATCTCGTCTCAAAAGAGGTAAAAGCCTCTCGCATTTTGGCACCTGAACAGATGCCGATTGAAATTCCGTATAAACCACGTAAACCTCGTGATAGTCATCTGTAGAATACAGACCTATAAGCTTTTCAGCCACCTGACTTGCAAGGTTCATTGTAGGGTGCTGTGAGGCACCATACCAGGAATATACAGGAATTACACCCTTATCTCGCAGCATCTTATCCCCCACTATAC
>JAZSJL010000371.1:0-1557 GCA_045534355.1 Acutalibacteraceae bacterium | reverse complement strand
ATAAGGTGGTTTTTCATATCAATGGCGCCTCTGCCCCAAACGTAGCCATCTGCAACAGTACCACTGAATGCCGGGTATGTCCAATCATCCTCTGTTCCTGCAGTAACAGGTACAACGTCCTGGTGGGCAAGCAAGCATATGGGCTCCTTGGAGGAGTCTGCACCCTTCCAATGGTACATTAAGCTTCGGGTTGAAAAAAGCTTACAATCTAGCTTTTCGTGAATGAGAGGATAGCTCTCCTTGAGAAATGCATGGAATTCATCAAACTTTGACCAATCAACGAGGCTTTCATCTCTATTGCAGATTGTAGGAATCTGAATTGCCTTTGAAAGATGCTCAACGAATCTGTCTACATTTACATTCTCCTTCAGAAGAGACTCGTTTGATTCAACAGGCTTAGCCTTGTAGGATGTGGCAGCACGTACCATACTTACACCCACACCGGCAGCTGCTAATATGCCACCTGCTTTAAGAACGTTTTTTACTTTTTTATTCATACTAACACCTCTAAAATTCATTAGAATAATGAAATCTGATCGCTATCTGGCAAATCGCCGAATGCACCACAAGCCTTAAGAACCTCGATTGTTGATTTACCTGCACCTGAACGGAATGCATAATCTTCAATAGATGAAAAGGCTCCACCACCATCCTCACGAGCTTTTGCAAGCTGTTCAGCAGCGTTTTCACCTACACCTGCAAGAGATGAGAATGGCATTCTGATTTTCTTTTTAACAGTACCGTCTGCCTGCGTAACCTCTTCAGGCTCGTAGGAGCTTGCAGTAGATTTATAAATATCAATCGGTAAGAATTCGACACCCCTGACCATAGCCTCAAAAACAATCTGCATAATTGTTTCCTTGGATTTCTCGGCTGAGGAGGCTTCTTTACCTTTATTTTTAATAAAATGAAGAAGCGTTTTAACAGCATCCTTACCCTTTGCCATTGACTCTGCATCAACATCATCACCACGAACTGTGAGATATGCACAGTAGTACTCCAGAGGATGGTAAATCTTAAACCAAGCAAGTCGGAGTGAAGCAATAATATATGCAGCAGCGTGTGCCTTAGGGAACATATACTGAATTTTATCGCAGGACTCAATATACCAGGCAGGAACGTCGTGAGATTTCATAATCTCTATCATTTCAGGAGTAAGATACTTGTTCTTTTTACGAACGGTTTCCATAATATCAAACGCCTGTTTTGGCTCAAGACCACAGTGCATAAGGTAAACCATGATACTGTCACGAGTACCGATAACCTCGGAAATTGTACAAACCCCATCCTTAATAAGGTCCTGAGCATTACCGAGCCACACGTCTGTACCGTGTGAAAGACCTGCAATCTGAATAAGGTCGGCAAAGGTTTTCGGCTTTGCTTCAAGAAGCATTCCCTTTGTAAAATCCGTACCCATTTCAGGAATAGAAAGTGTACCTGTAGGCCAGCCTAACTCCTCTGCTGTGATACCAAGTGGCTCAGGAGATGTACATAAATCATAGAGCATACTGTCCCTTATATCAATATCAAGCACGTCTATACCTGTTAAGTCGGTAA
>JAZSJL010000162.1:0-6485 GCA_045534355.1 Acutalibacteraceae bacterium | reverse complement strand
GTGATGTTCACTACAAGGACGACCATTGCATCGAAGAGGAGCGCATGGAAAAAGCAATTAAAATTGCTTACAGATTAAGCGAGGCGCACCCTACATACAAAAAGCTCGACGGTGTGTTTGCAGACGGTGACTTTGCAAACTCCGGTACTGAAATACAGATGAGGAAATTCAAGAAAACTCTTGAAGATAACCTTAAGCCCGAAACAAGCTACTGCCTTAATATGGCAAGCCACGAATACCACGGCGACGGTGTTGAAAACGCATACAAGCGTTTTACTGAAATATTTGGTATTCCTGTTGACAACCACGTTGAAATCAACGGCTTCCACTTTATACTCGTAAGCTCATCTCACGGCTGTGAATATGAACAGGACAAGGCAGATTTTGCCCGTGCAGAGCTCAAAAAAGCTCGTGAGGCTGACCCAAAGAAGCCTATCTTCTTCTTCCAGCACCCTCATATTACAGACACAGTTTCAGGAAGTATCTACTGGGCAGATGAAACCTTCTACCCCATCCTTATGGACTACCCACAGGCAATCGACTTTTCCGGTCATTCCCACGTGCCGATAAACGATCCTCGTTCAATTTTCCAAAAGCACTTCACCTGCCTGGGTACAGGCTCACTCTCCTACTTTGAGCTTGATGAATTCGATAAATACTACGGCACCTGCCCACCAAACAAAGAGGATTGTGCACAGATGCTCCTTGTTGAGGCTGATGCAGAAGGCAGAGTACGTATTTACCCGTACGACGTGCTTACAGATAACTTCTTCCCATTCGTATGGGAAATTGACGAGCCTTGGAACGTTGACTCCTTCAAGTACACAGATGCTATTCGCTATAGCACGGCAGTTGCACCATACTTTGATGGTGCTGAAATTACTGTTTCTGACATTACAGACACCGGCTTTAAGGTTACGTTCCCACAGGCTGAAATTGAAAAGGAATACGTTAACGACTACAAAATCGTTGTTAAAGAAGCAGCCAACGGCTTAACAGTTAAACAGGCTTGTCTTTGGAGTGAATATTACTTCTACAATATGCCTGAAAGCTTAAGCATTGCTTTTGATGGCCTGAAACCAAACACAGATTATGAAATACAGGTTATTGCAGGCTCCTTCTGGAATACCTATTCACAGCCTATAAAGACTAAGACAACTACAAAATAAACATAAGGGAGATTTTACTTTGGATAAGATTTATGTTTCCGGTATGCGCTTTTTAGACGAGCACGGCAGAGAGCGTATATTCAGTGGTATGAATGTTGTTGATAAGAAGGATTATATTGCCGAAAGCCCAAGCTTTGGGTACCACGCAGACACCTTCCCGTTTGAGGAATTCAGAGCAAGGGGTTACGATATGATACGCCTTGGCTTTACTTGGGGCGCAATGGAACCAAAGCCGGGCCACTACAATGAAGCACTTATTGAATCACTTTGTGCATTCCTCGATAAATGCGAGGAATACGGCATATATGCATATTTAGATTGCCATCAGGATGTATGGGGCCCGGTATGTTATGGTGATGGTGCTCCCGAATGGGCAACTATTACAGATGAATTTGTACCAAGAAAACAGATTGCCGTGTGGGCAGAACCATATTTCTATGGTAAAGCCTGCTTCAGAGCCTTTGATAATTTCTGGAACAATAAGAAATTTAATCAGAAGGGCTTGCAGGACTACTATGCAGATATGTGGAAACACGTTGTTACTGCAACAAAGGATAAGCCTGCCCTCTTTGGTTATGACTTCTTAAACGAGCCATTCCCCGGCGCTGACGGAGGAAAGATTTTCCGTAAGGTTATTGCAGGTCTTGTAAAGACAACTGTTACAGATAAAAGAGTCAGCCTTACAAAGCTCGCAAAGGAGGGCCTTTTCAGCAAAGAAAAACCAAAGGCTCTTGACCAATATACAGGTGATGTTTTCAGAAAAATCAATTCAGACTGCGACGGGCTTGTAAAAAAATTTGATGAGGAACGCTACTCACCTTTTATAAGCAAAATGGCAACTGCTGTGCGTGAAATCACAGACAAGGGCTTTATATTTATGGAGAACAACTATTACTCAAATATGGGTATACCTTGCTGTAACAAGCCTGCTGTTGTAAACGGTGAAAGAGAACCAAGTCAGGTATTTGCTCCACACGCATATGACCTTATGGTTGACACACCTGCATACAAATACGCAAGCAACTCCCGTGTTGGTATGATATTTGACCAGCACAGAGCTACACAGGAACGACTCGGGGTACCCTGCATTGTTGGTGAATGGGGCTCCTGCGCAGAGGGTGACGGCTGGTATCCACACATCCGATTCTTGCAGGATAAGTTTGATTCCTACAAGTGGAGCAACACTTACTGGTGCTATTTTGATGATATTTTGAAGCAGGACTTTATGAAGGTGCTTACAAGACCTCGTCCAAAGGCTGTTACAGGTGAAATCGTTTCATACAAATATGACCACGACGAGGGCGAATTCAAGCTTAAATATATTCAGGATAAAAAGTACGACGTACCTACTGTTGTTTACGTAGACAGAAAGCCAAAGGAAATCGAGTGCAACAGCACGTACAATATTATTGAATTACCGGGTAACATCGGTTTCGATATTGAATTCACCACCGATATTGGTGAAAATGAAATCGAAATTGAGTTTTAAGTTTAAAAAGCTACAAAGGAGGCGTAATTATGAATAAGGTTATTACCATCAGCCGTGAATTTGGTAGTGGAGCCAGAACAGTTGGCAAATTAGTTGCCGAAAAGCTGGGTATCCCCTGCTACGACCAGGAAATTATACAGAAAATTGCTCAGGAAAGTGGTTACTGTGAGGAATTTATTGCAGAGAAAACTGACAAGCCTCACAGCAAGCTGTTTGGAAACACCTTCGCCTTCCGTGACCACTACGGCAACTCAATACAGGATAAAATATGGCTTGCACAATTGAAGGCTATTGTTGAGGTTGCTAACAAGGGACCTTGCGTTATTGTCGGACGCTGTGCAGACTACATCCTTGAGGGCACATCAGATTTAATCAAGGTTTTCATCCACGCCGACACAAAAGCCAAGGCAGAAAGAATTGTCGAGCAGTATGGCGAATCCGACCTTGCACCCGAAAAAAGACTCAGGGAAAAGGACAAAAGACGTGCTGCATACTACCAGGTTAACACCGACAGGAAATGGGGAGATATTAAAAATTACGATATTACCCTAAGCACATCTTCGCTTGGTATTGATCGCTGTGCAGATATTATTGCAGAGCTGTACAGGTCAAAATAAATAAGTGCAACCCTTAATTTCGAAGCACTACAGTATCTATGGATGCTGTAGTGCTTTTTGTAACACATTTTTATTTTTTTCGTATTATGTACAAGGTGGTACCACCAATACCTCCAAAGGAGACTAACAATGCAAAACACAATTCAATTTGATATGGCTGATGCAGTTGCAAGGCTCGCTAAAGCAGAACAAAGACCTTGCTGTGTTACAACAGCACTCCCTGCAGAGCCGGTGGCTGCTATGGCATACGTGCCGTTCCAGCTTGACAAAACAGCATACACGCCCGAAAAAGCACTTATGGAAGGTACCTTGTTCACAGCCTTGAACAAGCCTTTCTACGGAAGGAGTATTTGCAATGAATGAACAACAAAAGCTCCTCCACCGAATTTCAACGACACAATTCGCAGCGTGGGAGCTTCACCTTTACCTTGACACGCACCCTTGCGACAGCTCGGCAAATGAGATGTTCAGAAGATATACTGAGGAAGCAACTATGCTTAAGAAAGAGTATGAGCGCAGATATGGTCCACTTAACGTGTCTGCTTCAAACGAAGCTGATTGGCTTAAGGACCCATGGCCTTGGGAAAATGAAAGGAGCTGTGATTGATCTATGTTCAGCTATGAAAAGAAACTGCAATTTCCGGTAAACATTAAGAACCCTAACCCAAAGCTTGCCCAGATAATCATATCCCAGTACGGCGGTCCCGATGGTGAGCTTGGCGCCAGCCTGCGCTACCTTTCGCAGCGCTTTGCTATGCCCTATGCCGAGTTAAAAGGCTTACTGACTGACGTGGGTACAGAAGAGCTTTCCCATCTTGAGATGATAGGCACCATAGTTTATCAGCTTACGAGAAACCTTTCTCTTGAGGAAATTAAGAAGAGTGGCTTTGACACCTACTTTGTAGATCACACCACAGGTGTGTACCCCACAGCAGCAAGTGGCTTCCCCTGGAGTGCAGCAAGCATGCAGTCCAAGGGCGATATAATAACAGACCTCCATGAGGACCTGGCAGCAGAGCAGAAAGCAAGAACAACCTACGACAACATTCTTCGCCTTGTGGATGACCCGGATGTACGTGAGCCGATTAAGTTCCTTCGTGCAAGAGAAATAGTCCACTACCAGCGCTTCGGCGAGGGCTTGAGACTTGCTACGGATAGGCTCAACAGCAAAAACTTCTACGCCTTCAACCCCAGCTTTGACGGTAAAAACTTCAAGCCGAGGATGAAGTAATTAAACAAAAAACGAGAGAGCAAGGTATATCCTGCTCTCTCGATAACTTTTTTCATTTGTCTTTTACTGGCGAATAGACGGCAGAGTATCTGTTGCTAAATATCACCTAATGTGTCATAAATAACTTCTGCTGTGAGTTTTACCCCTAACCTGAACACCTACTGTACAGCATAAAACATTGCTATAAGTTCAAAAAAATTTTACGTCACATTAGCATTTGCGTTGATGTTTTCTATGATTTTTCTGATACCTGCCCAAACAGACAAGTCCGTAAAAATTTCAACTACGCTACCTTTATCTGTGAACGGTGATTCTTGCAATACCGAAAGATCTTTCATCAAGCCGTTGTGAACTATATATTCAACAATTTGATTTACAAAGTAAATCTGTCTTGAATCAAGATTTACGTCATCAAGATATTTTGCAAATGCAGTTTTAGCTGCATTCATATCAAGACCTACAATTTCACGAACAAATTCTCCGAGAGGCTTCTGACCAAATTCTGCTTCATAATCGGCCTTGGTACCCACCTCGTTCCAAAGAATTTCCTCCAATGCTTTCACATCATCAGTATTCAATGGAATATTTGATTTAAGCTTTGCGATAACAGGATGTTCTTGATGCTGACGAACATAGAATTCTGCTTTAGCCTTATAATTTTTTAAATCGTCATTTTCAAGCTCAGATTCGTTCCACTCGATTGACAAAATTTGATCGTCAAAATTTGTGTTGTATATAGTACCTTCATAGGGAATGTATTTTATTAAATCACGCAAATTCTCACGAATATACTCAAACTCGTTGATACCTGCATTGTCAACATAGTCGGTATGTAGAATCTTATCAATCAGTTCTGCTTGTACCATTATTTCAGGAATGTTTGCAACACTTGCAATTCCTGAAACCTTTTTGAAGAGGTCACTACGAGCACGGGAATATGTCTTGCCTATCAGATATGCAAGTTCAATGCCATATATAAGTGCATCAAAACGCATAGCTTTTGGGTCATCCTCGTCAGGCGTGATAAGCGGAGCGAGCTCTTCCCCCATAATCAATGTATCTTCATAGGTGAGGGTTGTGTAGTTATCGGGATTTGAATATAGTTCAACATATTTCAGATGCTGACGAACTGCAAAATTCTCTTTGTTGAGCTCTCTGACCTTGCGAACCATATCTTCAACAAGACTTTCTCTAAATGCAATTAAATCTTTCGTTTGGTATGCCAAATCCTGAAGTTTAAAGGCAATCTGAGATTTAAGGCTGAATATTGCACCTTGCAAAGCAATCTGGTTTGCAGATTTACCTTTGCCACCCATACGGAAAAACTCAAAGTTTCCGCAGAAATCAAATATATAGAACAACTTCTTATCCTTACCATCCAAAAGACCTTCACAGAGGCGAGTTCCACGCCCAATCATCTGCCAGAACTGCGCCTTACTCATAACCTTTTTGAAAAATACAAGATTAACTACTTCAGGGACATCAATACCTGTATCAAGCATATCAACAGAAATAGCAATCTGCGGTAATTTTTTAGGGTCGGAAAATTCATCAATTGCAGACTGTGCATAGTTAATTTTGTTATCTATAACCTTTGCGTAACCATTCAGATGCGGATATTCTTTATTAAAAATTTCAAATATTCTTTCTGCATGGTTATGGTTTTTAGCAAAAATAATTGTTTTACCAATCTTTTCGCCATAATCAATTTTAATGCCGTTTGTCATTAAAATATTAAGTACTTCTTTGATTGTATCTTCATTAAAAATCCATTCATTGAGAGCGGATGAACCGATGCTTTCGGGCAGTTCACCATCACGGGCAAAAGTTGATTCATATTCTTCTTTATCCTCATCGGATAAATCATCATAAACAATGCCTTGCTCGATGAATTTGAGCTTGGTTTCAACAGACATAAAGTCTACAAGATAACCATCCTTAACAGCATCTGCAAGCTCGTAGCCATAGGTAGGAACACC
>JAZSJL010000176.1:0-5437 GCA_045534355.1 Acutalibacteraceae bacterium | reverse complement strand
AGTGCAATTTTTTAGTACAGCGATAAGTTAGTTACTATCACATATTCAAAAATCGGGCAGAGCAGAGGCGTTTCACAGATTTTTGGTGATTTGGGCACAATTACAATAGGTAGCATATCACAGACGGACAACATCAGCCTTTATAATAATGCCGGAGAAGAAACAGTCCTTGTGCCCGATATAGATAAAAAATACCATATGGGCAACGAGGCACAAAGTGCAGTTGAGTTTATAAAGAATCCCCATAGTGAGCGTTTAAAGGAATGTCAGCAAATTAATCTCTCGGTGCTCAGGTGTATGGAAAAAATGAGAGCTTAAAGTACTTGAGAATATTTGTGAATTTATTTAAAGCTATAAAAGGTGATTGAAAATGCTTGAAAAGGAATTAAAGGAGCTTTTGCTGAATGAAGGCGTAAGTGACGTTGGCTATTCCTATATTGAAGACAGCGACACAGGTGAGCTTAAGTATGCTGTGAGCATAGTTGTAAGGCTCTCCGACGGTATTATAGATGAAATTACAGACCAACCTACAGCAACGTATTTCACTCACTACAGAGCAGTAAATGCATTTATAGACAGGTGCCTTCTTAAGGCAGGCTTGTTCCTGCAAAGTAAGGGCTACAGATATATAACCGTTGCAGGTTCACAGAGTATGCCGGGCACTCCGTATAACGGACGCTACAGCCACAAAAAGGCTGCAAGGCTTGCAGGTCTTGGTGGTATAGGAAAAAATTCCCTTTTCATACATAAGCAGTACGGCACAAGAGTAAGGCTTGGCACTCTTTTTACAGATTGCCCCTTGCAGGGTGACGGCGAACTAAAGGAAAACATCTGCCTGGGGTGTGATGCCTGTGTGAAGGCTTGTCCTTCAGGTGCTATTACGGGAGCAGAGTTTTATCCGGGTATACCGAGGGAAGAAATATTTAAGCCTCAGGTATGTAGTGAATATATGAAAAAGCAGTTTCACCACATTGGCAGAGGTGCCGTGTGTGGAATTTGTATGAAGGTATGTCCCTATAACAGATAAAAGGGTGTGAGTAAATGGCAACCATACTGATAGCAGATGATGAACAGCTTATAAGAAGGCTTATAGGCGACCAGCTTGTAAGAGAGGGTCATACTGTGCTGGAGGCAGAGGACGGCTTGCAGGCTATATCTCTGTTTAAGGCAAACAGAAAAGAAATAAAGCTTTGTATTTTAGATATTATGATGCCTGAAATGGACGGCTGGGAGGTTTGTCGCAAAATCCGTGAGGTAAGTGGCGTACCTGTTATGCTTGTTTCTGCACGCTCCCAGGATTTCGACCAGATTGTAGGCTTTGAAAGTGGAGCAGATGACTACGTTACAAAGCCCTTTTCTCTTGCCATACTTTCAAAAAGAATAGAAATGCTCCTGCAAAGGGGAGAGGTACAAAAGCCCACAAAGCCTATAAAGGCAGAGGTTTATGATTTTGAGGGCGTTGTTTTAAACGTGGAGTCCTATGAGGTTACACTTAATGGTGAAATAGTTGAGCTTACAGTTAAGGAGTTTGAAATATTAAAGCTGCTTATAGAAGCTCCCGGCAGAGTTTACTCAAGAAGTAAGCTGGTAGGCTACGTGTGGGATGAAGAGTTTGAGGGCGACGTGCGAGTAGTTGACTCCCACATTGCACGTATTCGCACAAAGCTTGGTGAGTGGGGTGCAAAGCACCTTATAACAGTTTACGGCACAGGCTATAAGATTGATAATTAAGTAATTGTATTAAGTGGGGTGAAGGGCAAATGAAAAAACGCAGATTAGGTATTAGAGCCAAGTTCTTTCTTGAGGTTGGTGCAATTATTGCTGTCTGCCTTTTAGGTATTGCCTTTGTAAACTCACAGCTTCTTGAAAGTGTGTATTTAAGAAATCTTGAGAGAGATTTTCAATATATTGCAGAGGATGCAGAGAAGGCAGGGCAGAGCTTCTACCCTGTGCTCCGGAAGGCTGAAAACACACAGAACGTGAGCATAGACTTGTATGATGAAAACGATAATTTTCTGTACGAGGGTAAAACCTCTTACCTTTCAGGTAACAGAATTAACGTAATCAGCCGTAAAACAAACGATGACGGAAGCTACTTCAACGTAGTTTGTGCAGAGGGTAGCACAACGCAGTACATTCTCTACGGTAAAACCTTCAAGAATAATTATCATATTGAAATATCAACGGAGATTAACCCTATTCAGGAAAATGCTTCCCTTGCTACCACGGTTACAACAGCAATTACCATAATGGCAATGGTGCTTGCTCTTATCTTCATATATGACTATTCAAGGCGTTTTACAAAGCCGCTTATTCAGATGAATAACGTTATGCAGAGAATAGCAGAGCTTGATTTTTCTGCAAAAACAGATATAGACAGAAACGATGAAATCGGTACTCTTGCATTAAATATAAACAGAGTTTCCGAATCTCTCGATGCTGCTCTTACGGAGCTCAGAGAGAAAAACGAACAGCTTCAGGAGGATATTGAAAGAGAACGCCAGCTTGAAAGAATGAGGCAGGATTTTGTTTCCTCTGCCTCCCACGAGCTTAAAACGCCTATTGCCATTATAAGAGGCTATGCAGAGGGTCTTAAAATGTCCCTCGACGAAAAGGACGACGCTTCTCGTGAATATTGCGATATAATTATTCACGAATCAGATAAAATGAATGAGCTTGTTATAAGCATGCTGGAGCAATCTCTGTACGAATCAGGAGCAATTCCGTCTGAAAAAGAAAGCTTTGACGTTAAGGAATATATAGAGGAATTCCTGAAATCAGCAGAGCCTATATTCAAAGAAAAGGCTATTGAGGTCAGGTGCCTTGCAGAGTCCCAAGCAGTTGTGGGAAATAAAAAACAGCTCACCACCGTGCTTTCAAACATTGTGCTCAATGCCTGTAGCCACGTTAAAGGCGAAAATATAATAGAAATTACCACAGAGCTTCAGGATAGCTTTGTTAAGGTTTGTGTTTTCAACACAGGCAGCTTCGTTTCCGACAAGGATAAGGATAGTATTTTCACATCCTTCTACAGAGCAGATAAAGCCCACTCACGTAAAGAGGGTCGCTTCGGCTTAGGGCTTTCTATAGTAAAATCAATTATCACAAAGCACGGCTGTGACTGTGGCTTTGAAAATAAAGAAAATGGCGTAACCTTCTGGTACACCATTGAAAGGAATTCAAATGAATATTAATTTTTGTATACCGAGCCTTTTGGGTGTAGAGGGTATTATTGCAGATGAGCTCCGTTTTTTGGGAGTTGAAAACGTAACGGCAGAAAACGGCAGAGTGCTTTTTTCAGGTGACGAAAATATTCTTGCACGTGTAAATATATGCTCCCACTTTGCAGAAAGAGTGCAGATTGTCATAGGTAGCTTTAAGGCAAAAACCTTTGAGGAGCTTTTTCAGGGTGTAAAGGCGTTACCCTGGGAGGAGTGGATTGGTAAGGAGGATGCATTCCCTGTTAAGGGCTATTCTCTTAAATCACAGCTCTTCAGCGTCAGCGACTGCCAGTCAATTATTAAAAAGGCTGTTGTTGACAGGCTTAAGTCTAAATACGGCATTTCCTGGTTTACCGAAACAGGGCCTGTGCACCAGATTCAGTTTTCTATTATGAATGATGTTGCAACGCTTCTTATAGATACAACAGGCGCAGGACTTCACAAAAGAGGCTACCGTCTTTCACAGAATGGTGCACCTATTAAGGAAACACTTGCTGCCTCTCTTTGTGCACTTGCAAAGGTAAGGCATTACCACACACTTTATGACCCAATGTGTGGTAGTGGTACGCTTCTTTTAGAGGGTGCGCTTTATGCACACAATATTGCCCCGGGTCTTAACAGACACTTCTCTGCAGAGCGCTTCGATGTACTTCCAAAGCACATTTGGGCAGAGGAGAAGGAGAGAGCAAGGAGCCTTGAAAAGGTGGATACAGATTTTCAGGGCTTTGGCTCCGATATTGACCCTGCAGCAATAAAGATTGCAACGGAAAATGCTTCACGGCTCCCTATAGGCAATAAGCTTCACTTCGAAAAGAGAGATATTAAGGATTTCAGACGCTACAGCGAAAGGGGTACTGTTATTTGTAACCCACCATATGGCGAAAGACTTCTTGACCTGCAGGCAGCAGAGGAAATCTACAAAACAATGGGTAGAGTTTTCACCCCTGAAAAGGGCTGGAGCTACTACGTGATTACTCCTGATGAGGAGTTTGAAAACTGCTTTGGCAGAAAGGCAGATAAGAGCCGTAAGCTCTACAACGGTATGATTAAGTGCAGATTCTATATGTATTTCAAATAAGGGAATTAAACAGAGGACAAAGCTATGAAACATTTATTTATAATTAACCCCACCTGTGGAAAGGGTATATCCTACGAAAGATGTGCAAACGGCATAGTTGAGGCTATGGCTGAGCTTAATATTGAGGAATATGAAATTCACGTTACAACAGGACCTAATGATGGCTACAGCTATGCAAAGGCAGAGGTAGATAAGGGCGAACCTATAAGAGTGTATGCCTGTGGTGGTGACGGCACTCTCTGGGAGGTTGTGAATGCTTGTGCTTGTAAAGCTAATGCCCAGGTAGCTGCCTTCCCTCTGGGTAGTGGTAATGATTTTATACGTATTTTCGGTGATAAGAAATCACTTCGTGACGTAAAAGACCACATAAACGGCACAGTTATGCAGTTTGACCTTGTTAAGTGTGGAGAGGAATATGCAATCAACCAGTGCTCCATGGGCTTGGATGCAGAGGTTTGCGCCCGTCAGGCAAAGCTGAAAAAATTGCCCTTTATAAAGGGCGAGGCTGCGTATATGCTTGGTGTGTTACTGCAGTTTTTCGGTAAAATGAAAAAGACTTTTAAAGTTAAAATAGACGATGACGAGGAATTTACGGCAGACGTGCTTTTCTGCCTTGCTGCCAATTCCCGATGGTACGGTGGTGGTTTTTTTGCAGCACCAAAAGCACTTACCTACGACGGTGTGCTTGATTTTATCATAGTTAAAAAGGATGTGCTCAGAGTAGCACTCCTTCCCCTTATTGATAAGTATAAAAAGGGCGAGCACCTTGACTGGGAAAGAACAATTTTCAAACGAGGAAAAAAAATCACCATTAAAGCAGGTGAAAAAGCTGCTGTGAATATAGATGGAGAGGTACGCTTCGGTGAAGAGGTAACCTTCGAAATCGTGGAAAAGGGAATTAACTTTGTTGTTCCTGCCTGCTCCGACTTTTTAGAAAGAGTTGAAAAGGGAACGGTGTAAAAAAGGCTCTCGTGAGAGAGCCTTTTTTAGTGAGGAATTAGGAGTGAGGAGTGAGGAGTTAAGGGGAAGCTTCGCTTCCGAACATTATAAGCTTCGCAAAATTTAAAGTGATGCGATAGCCTTTACATCCCTGTTTGCTTCAGCAAATAGGGAGGGGGACCACGCCTTTGGCGTGGTG
>JAZSJL010000216.1:0-1585 GCA_045534355.1 Acutalibacteraceae bacterium | reverse complement strand
GGTGTTCTCGGTGCAGGTCGTGGCAGAGGTATGATGGATTACTGTGTTACGGCAGGTAACGCAGAGCTTGTAGCTATTTGTGATAATTGGGAGTACAATCTCAATATTGCAAAGGAACGCTACGGCGAAAAAATCGGCTACTACACAGACTACGATGAATTCTTAAAGCACGATATGGATGCTGTTGTTTTAGCGAACTACGCTAATGCACACGTGCCGTTTGCAATAAAGGCACTTAAGTCAGGTAAGGCTGTTTTGAGCGAGGTTTTGCCTGTGCAGACAATGGCAGAGGCTGTTCAGCTTGTTGAAGCAGTTGAGGAAACAGGTTGTCTTTATGCCTATGCAGAAAACTACTGCTATATGCCTGCTCCAAAGGAAATGAAAAGGCTTTACGATGACGGTAAATTAGGTAAGTTTGAATATGGCGAAGGCGAGTATATGCACAATTGTGAGTCTATCTGGCACGAGATTACTCGTGGTGAGCCTGACCACTGGCGTAATAATATGACTGCCTTCTACTACTGCACACACTCATTAGGCCCTATTCTTTACATAACAGGTCTTAAGCCTGTAAAGGTAACAGGCTTTGAAATTCCATTTAACGACAGAATGGCTCGTATGGGTGCAAAGGCAGGTCCTATAGGCGTTGAAATGGTTACACTTGAAAACGGTGCTGTTGTTAAGAGTGTACACGGTGTTGGTGTTTCAAAGAACTCTGTTTGGTATTCTGTTTACGGCTCAAAGGGTAGAATGGAAAGTGCCCGTGAGGATGCTTCTGATGATGGTGTAAGCCACCTTTACGTAAATTGTGATGAATACGAGGGTCAGAATGATTCAAAGCCTTATGAGGCAGATACAAGTGATGATTTAACAGAAATGAGTGCAGGCAACGGACACAGTGGCTCCGACTTCTACACAATGTACCACTTTGTAGATGCAGTTCGTGGCAACAAGTATGCAGATATTATTGACGTGTACGGAGCTCTCGATATGGGACTCCCGGGCTTGCTGGCATTCAAGAGTGTTCTTAACGGTGGTATCCCTATGGATATTCCGGACCTTCGCAACAAAGAGGAAAGAGAACGCTACAGAAACGATAACGCTTGTACAGACCCTGCAGTTGCAGGTGATATGCTTATTCCGAGCTACTCAAAGGGGAATCCTGAAATTCCTGAGGAAACCTATAAATTCTGGGCAGATAAATTCGACGACTGGAGCAAGAATAAGTAATTAATCTACAAACAAATGGTGCTGTGTCTTACGATACGGCACCATTGAATTTTGTCAAATTTTTCAAGAAATATTTTTTTGTAACCATTCCATAATAATAAAGCAAACCGAAAAAGTTATGTTTGCGAAGGAGTGGAAACAGTATGTCAAACAATAGCCCAGTATCATCAAAGTCAACAGCTAAGGCAAATCTTAACAAGATTAAGATGGAAGCTGCATCTGAAGTAGGTGTAGATCTTAAGCAGGGTTACAATGGCGACCTCACATCTCGTGAAGCAGGTTCTATTGGTGGCCAGATGGGTAAGAAGAAGAGTCAGACTCCCGAAGAGGGCAACAAATAAATCTCTTTGAAGCA
>JAZSJL010000400.1:0-4300 GCA_045534355.1 Acutalibacteraceae bacterium | reverse complement strand
TCAACGTTTCCACACCAGATATATTCGATTCCTGTTTTCTTTGATTTTAATGAGGTGAGCTCTGCACCCATTTCCTTTACGCCTAAAGTAAAGCTTTCGTTTTCTGCATAGTAAATCATAATTATTTCTTCTTTCTGTAATAAAGGCATCACGCTGTTGCGTAATGCCTTTTTAGTTTTATTTAATTATATCTTAAATAATTTGTATTGTCAATTTTATTCAGCAGTATTGTCAGCCTTTTTTCTGTTAAGAACAACGTTAACAATAATACCGAGAATAAGAGCACAAGCAATAGAGGTAAGTGTAACTTTACCGATTGCCATTGCCATACCACCAATACCTGCAATGAGAATTACAGATGCAGTAAAGAGGTTTGCATTGTTTTCAAGGTCAACCTTTTGGAGCATTTTTAGACCGGATACAGCAATAAAACCGTAGAGTGTGATACAAACACCACCCATTACACAGCCCGGGATAGAATCAAGGAATGCAACAAAAGGAGCTACGAAAGAAACAAGCAATGAAAGAATAGCTGTGCAGGTAATTGTAGCAACAGAGGCATTCTTTGTAATAGCTACACAGCCAACAGATTCGCCATAAGTTGTGTTAGGGCAACCACCGAAGAAAGCACCAACCATAGAACCTACACCATCACCGAGGAGTGTGTTTGAAAGTCCCGGGTCTTTGAGAAGGTCACTTTCAATGATAGAAGAAAGATTCTTGTGGTCTGCAATATGCTCTGCAAATACAACGAAAGCAACGGGTACGTAAGCAACTGCAACTGTTGCAATATAAGACGGCTCAAGCTCTTTTATTGCCTTAAAGCCTGTTAAGAATGTGAATTGAGGAACCTGAATGAAGGTGCTAAGACCAACACCGTTTTCTGAAAGAGCCTGGAATGGGGCAAGGTCAAGAGCAATAAGAGCATCGTTTCCTGTTTTTACACCAATGATTGTAAATACGCCTGCTACAGCATAGCCGGCAAGAATACCAATGATAAATGGGATAAGCTTTGCCATCTTTTTGCCGTATGTTGAGCAAATTATAACAACAAACAAGGTTACTAAAGCACAAATAAGTGATACCCAGATGTTTGTTGACATTATAAATGAACCATTATCATCCTGTGGGCCGTAGCTGAATACGTCTTTAATAGCAGCACTGGCAAGTGAAAGACCAATGATTGCAACTGTTGGACCGATAACAACCGGTGGCATTAATTTATTAATCCAATTAACGCCTGCCACCTTAACAACGATTGCAATAACAACATAAACAAGACCTGCAAAGGCAGCACCAAGAATAAGACCAAGAAAGCCAAGAGCAGCGTTACTTGCAGCACCTGCAAAGGCTGCGAGCATTGATCCGATAAAAGCAAATGATGAGCCTAAGAAAACAGGGCTTCTGAATTTTGTGAAAAGCTGATAAATGAGTGTACCTACACCTGCACCGAAAAGGGCAGCAGAAGCTGTCATACCATTGCCAACAATTGCAGGAACAGCGATTGTTGCAGCCATAATAGCAAGTAATTGCTGAAAAGCAAAAACAAGCATCTGGTTAAACTTTGGTTTGTCTTTGACGTTGTAAATAAGTTTCATAAACCTACCTCCAAAAATATTTTATTACAGCCACAAACATGGCTTATAATGATTGTCATTTGCGAAACGCAGTCGTGTTTCGCAAAAGCCGATTTTATCGGCTTTTAGCAAAATTGTTTTTCATAAATACAATTTTGCATTACATTCATTGAAAGGATTATAGTCGAATTTTCTTTGAAAATTCGATACCAAATCAGATATTAAATAGCTTAACACAAGTACATTCATCTGTTGGTTTGAGCATAACAGAAACTAATTCAGATGTTGATGTAGGAACGTTCTTGCCTACAAAATCTGCCCTGAAGGGGAGTTCTCTGTGACCTCTGTCAACAAGTATTGCAAGCTGTATGCTTGAAGGTCTGCCCTGACTGAAAATAGCTTCAATTGCAGCACGTACTGTTCGTCCGGTGAAAAGCACGTCATCAACAAGTATTATGTGCTTTTTTGTTACGTCGAAGGGGAAGGATGGTTGATTTGCTTCAGGTATAGAGTGAGCCTCACTTAAATCATCTCTGTAGTGATTAATATCAAGCTCACCTACAGGTATATCCACACCTTCGATTTTTTTGATGTTAGATGCAATTATTCGGGCAAGTGGAACACCTCTTGTTTTTATACCTAAAAGAACAACGTTTTCTACACCCTTGTTTTTTTCAATTATTTCGTGTGCAATTCGTACAAGTGAACGTTGAATTGCAGATTCATCCATAATTTCTGCTTTAAATTCCATAAAAAACCTCAAAAAAATAAGCCTTATCACAATATGGATAAGGCTTTTAAAACCGTTTATATAACCTTATCAATTCACAGATTGATTTAAAAGTATCTTAAGATTATAGTAAACTTTTTTTATAAATTTGTAAATGGTATTTTTGCGAGAAAAGTCGAAATATTATTTGTGTTTTTTGACGAAATTAAAGCATATACACGCCGGACTCAAGCTCCACAAGTTCTCTGTCATTTGTTTTAATATATCTGTATACGGGCTCATCAAATGTCTTATAATCGGAAACAGTATAATCCTTTAAATTAACTGTTCTGATTTTACAGGATTGATAGTTGCAAACATATAAAAGGTTGTCATAAACAGATAATGATACCGGATTCAAAAATGCTGTAGATGCATCTCCACCGATTCTTAAAACAATTTTTTCTGTAGAGGGCGAGTAGCGAACAATACAGTTATTTTCAGGTACTACGCACCAGATATATTTACCATCGGCAGCAGCGCCACTGACTGCACAATCCTTGTACTGCAAATCACCGGTCCAGTACAATACACCCTTATCATTAAACAAACCGATTTCACCACTTGAATATACAACAGCAACGTGTTTATTTGGAAGAATGGCAACGTCGCAATAGATAAAATCGCTGAGCTGTTCTGCTATTTTTTCGAAATTTTCGCCAAACTTATTTAATAAATATGCGCTTCGTGTGCTTGCTGTTGGTCGCTCAAGCTTAACGTCGTAGGTGAAAAAAGAGATTTTTGTTGTTCCACTCGGAAGAATATCTTTTCTTGCGACGATTATACCTTTATTGAAAGGAACAATGTCAACAATATCTATATCCATCAGTTTTTTCATTTTACTCTTCCTCGCTATTTTCAGTAAGCTTATTGATTTGGTAGCACAAGGTCATCAATGAATCACCTAAATGAACGTTTTCAACAGCAATATCCTTGTATTTTCTTACAAGGTCATATTGTGTAAAATTCCAGAAGCCTTTAATTCCGAGAGAAATAAGCTTATCAGCATTTTCTTCTGCATATTGACTTGGTATGCAAAGGATAGCAACAATAGGTTTTTCCTTTTTGCAAAACTCCTCTAAGCATGCAGAGTCCATTACGATTCTTTCTCCGATTTTTGTACCAACAACTTCGGGATTCACATCGAAAATACCGATTAAATCAAAGCCTCTGTTTTCAAACTTAAGGTGAGTTGCAATAGCGTGACCAAGGTTACCGGCGCCAATCATAATAGCTTTAGAATGCTTATCTATGCCGAGTATTTTGCCAATTTCATTATAAAGCTGTTCAATGTTGTATCCGTAGCCCTGTTGACCAAATCCTCCAAAGCAGTTAAGGTCCTGTCGAATCTGCGAGGCAGTTAAACCCATTCTCTGAGAAAGCTCTCTGGAGGAGATTCTAACTACACCCATATTCTTAAGCTCTTCAAGGTATCTGTGGTAACGTGGTAAACGTTTTATAACAGGGATAGATACCTGATTGTTATTTTTCATTGTTGATAAACCTCTGTTAGTTTAAATTTTTAAGTGTTTCCATAACGTAATTACCGAATTCTTCGCAAGTGCAACCTGTATCACGACCGGTAATAACAAGCTTCTTTTCGGTAATCATACAAATATCCAAAGCCTTTTCAAGCTTATCTGCTTCATCCTGCTTGCCGATGTGAGAGAGAAGGAGAACAGCAGCTCTGAGCATTGAACAAGGGTCTGCGTACTGACCACGTCCTTCTTTAACCATTCTTGGTGCAGAGCCGTGGATTGCTTCGAACATAGCGTATTGCTTACCAATGTTAGCACTACCTGCTGTACCAACGCCACCCTGGAATTCAGCAGCCTCGTCTGTGATAATATCACCGTAGAGGTTTGGAAGAACGAATACCTTGAAGTCTGTTCTGCGCTTCTTATCAATGAGCTTTGCAGTTGTAATATCAATGTACCATTCATCTGTTGTGATT
>JAZSJL010000115.1:0-2447 GCA_045534355.1 Acutalibacteraceae bacterium | reverse complement strand
GAATCGTGTTAAGCCAAGACCAACCTGACCGTTTGCCTCCGGTTCAATCTTGTTTGCATCGTCTGACTCATTGTTGATATCAATAGTGTGCTTTGCAAGAAGGTAAGCACCTCGTTTGAGATAGTAAACCATATTGGTAGAGCCTGCAAGGTTGAAATACGGGTCACTGTTGTGTAAGCCTTTTTCAACTACAACAACGTTACCCTCACCGTATTGCTCCTTGTATTTTGCAATTTCTGCATCCTCATCAACCAGCTCTCTCACAAAAAGTGTAAAGCCGTGCACCTGGTCGGTTTCATTAAACACGAAGGTGTACGTTCCCAATTGAGTTATCTTTGCATTGACGATGCCACCTGCATTTATGATATTTAAGCCGGAGTTGGTAGGGAATACCTTAACGGAGCTTATAGAAAAGTCTTTAACAGTAAGCTGGAATTCGTAGTTTATTACTGCCCTTGTGTCAACGTAAATTTCGCAGAAGGAGTGAAGCTCGCCCTTTTGTGTTGTACCTACGAAAACAGGTGTTGCATAAACAGGTATTCTTTTTCCTTCAACGTGGGCTGTGAAATAAGGTGAATCAATAACACCGTTAATATCCGAATAGCCCTGTGCGTTCTGGTACAGCTCATCGCCGTCATCGTCAGCACGGCTCTTGTAGCTGTCAAGAGTAAGTCCTGCATCCTTTGGGTTAATAATTGCTTCTGCAGGGTATTCAAGGTACTGGAAATCCTTTCGTGTTGTGGGGTTTGTAACCTCGTGAGGTCCTTCGAAAATATTAAAAATTGAAAGCATACTCATAAACAGAGCAAGCAAGGCTTTGAGAAATTCCATAGTGAACTAAACTCCTATATTGTGTTTTGTAAAATTATCCATAAACATATAAATTTTATCATATATTTTTTGTTGTTTCAATATATTCTTGAACTTGACAAAAATATTGGTTATTGTGTATAATTATTGAGTAAAAAAATTAAGCAAGATGTACTTGCTTTTGTTTGAAAGAAGGATTATTATGTCAAAAGTACTTGTTGAAACATCTGCTCGTCACGTACACGTTTCAAGAGAGGATTTAGATATTCTCTTTGGTGAAGGCTACGAGCTTACTGCAAAGAAGGACCTTTCACAGCCCGGCCAGTTCGCTTGCGAAGAGAGAGTTGCTGTTGTAGGCGCAAAGGGTCAGTTCCCGGCAGTTTCTATTCTTGGTCCTACAAGACCTTCGTCACAGGTTGAAATTTCAGCATCCGACGCTCGTTCAATCGGTGTAGTAGCTCCCGTAAGAGAAAGTGGCGATATTGCAGGTAGTGGCGCTTGCAAGCTTGTTGGTCCTAAGGGTGAGGTAGAGCTTAAGGAAGGCGTTATTGTTGCTAAAAGACATATCCACCTTACACCTGCTGCTGCAGAGGAGTTCGGTGTGGCAGATAAAGAGGTTGTTGGTGTTAAGATTGAGTCAGATGGCCGTTCACTTATTTTTGGTGACGTTGTTTGCCGTGTTCATCCAAACTTTGCTCCGGCAATGCATATCGATACAGACGAAAGCAATGCTGCATTTGCAACACCCGGTATGATGGGCGAAATCGTAAAGCTTTAATTTTAATGTAAAAAGTAAAAACAAGGCATCTGAAATCGGATGCCTTGTTTTTTTAGTGTGAACTTATTTGTTTTCCTGATTCTTTTTTATAATCTCTTTTATGAGAGAATCCTTATCTTCTAAACTGCGATAGTATAAAACAAGCTGAGCCTCATCCCAGGAAAGGTTGGCCATTTTGAGAAGGCTTTCGTCAATCTCGCTGTCCTCAAGGTCGTAGCTTTTGTCGTGGATTGAAAGGCGAGGGGTGTAGCCGTAAAATTCTTTTACAGATACCTTGTAACAGACTGCTAATTTTTCTATAATATCGATTGTGGGCACAGCACGACCTGCCTCGAAATCTCTGTAAAGGCTTTCGCTTATACCCAGCACCTCTGCAAGAGCAGGGATTTCAAGACCGTTGTATTCTCTGAATTGTTTTATTCTGTTGCAAAGCATATTCTCACCACCATTTTTTGACATTATACCACAAAATCAAATAAAAATCAACTTTGTTCACGTTATGAAATTTATATGATTATATTTTGCTCTCAAAGTTTCAATATAAAATAAAAAAGCTGTCGCTACGACAGCTTTTTTCGATTATTCCTCAATACCAAGTAACCAGTTTACAGAAACGCCTAAAACCTCAGATAACGCTACAAGCTCTGTGTCGCAAACAGACCTTACCTGACCCTCTAATTTTGAAAGCCCTGAAGCATTCAGGTCTACACCACGGATTTGAAGCTGTGTAAGAAGATCCTTTTGTTTCATACCGATTGCTTTTCTTCTTTCTTCAACTTTGGTTCCGCAGATGTTTTTAGTGCCTATTAAGTCGGATCGTAGCCATGTCGGTCTGTGGGCCAAGAAGTTGGCCATTAGT
>JAZSJL010000009.1:0-10351 GCA_045534355.1 Acutalibacteraceae bacterium | reverse complement strand
AGTTGTGCCCACAATCGCACAGACTGTTACAGGCTATGTGGGTAAGCACAAGGTGGCAAAAATAAAAGACCACTTCCACAGAAATCCGAGAGATGGCTCAATTCTTCTTATGGAGGAGCTTAACGAGGGCTCTGTGTGTCTTACAAACTGGGGACCTCTGTACGAGGGTCTCAATGGTAACGTAACCTATACGCCACTTCTTTTCCCACAGACCTTCTTAATGGCTATGGGAAGCATAAGAGACGTGGAGTACGCCTTCAGAAACGAAAAGGGCGAGGTGGATTTAGCCAATAAAAAGGTGCTCCCTATAACGCTTATGTTTGACCACAGAATAGGTGGATTTAACGACGTAATGCCGTTTATAAAAAAGTTAGATGAAATTTTCCGGAATCCCGAAATAATGAGAGAATGGTAAAAAACAACCCTGAGATTTAAAAATCTCAGGGTTGTTTTTGCCTTGGAATTAATAATACGCTTCCCTTTTCTTTTTCTTAATGAACTTGTATATAAGGTAAATTACAACAAGTACAAGAGAGGTTGAAAGACCTATATAAGCATCAAGATTTGAGTTGCCACCGATTTTTAATTCGTTCCACAGCACAGACATATACTGCTGGGTCTCATAATCCAGGTTTTCGTAAATCTGTGTTTTGGGCAATTCAGATTCGTCAGGGTAGAGAATAGGGTCACCCTTTAAATCGTAATCATCTGATTCTAAAACAAGAGCGTGAGGTGTAGCATAGCATATGTAGTTTGCATTAGCTACTGCAATTTCTTCCTCGCACATAAAGTTGATGTAAAGCTCGGCAGCCTCTTTGTTTTCTGTATTCTTTGGAACACACATTGCATCTACAAAGAAGTTTACACCCTCTTTAGGGTAGCAGAATGCAAGGTCAGGATTAACATCATACATCGTGAGGAAATCTCCTGCATAATATGGTGCAAGTGCTGCTTCGCCCTTCTCCATTTTACCGAAGATTTCATCCATAACGTAGCTGGAAACAAGAGGATTCTGTTCCTTGAGCTTTGCTATAGCCTCATCCCATTCCTTTAAATCGGTAGTGTTTATGCTTTGCCCTAAAAGGAACTGTGCAATACCGAAGGTATCACGGGGATTGTTAAACATCAGTATTTCACCTGCGTATTTTTCGTCCCACAAAATGCTCCAGCTGTCAGGTGTACCTTCAACCATTGTGGTATTGTAAATAAGGCCAACCATACCTACGGTGTAGGGAACGGTGTATTTGTTTTCAGGGTCAAAGTAAAGACCCTTGTATTTGTCGAGAATATATTTTGCGTTTGGAATATTTGAGAAATCAAGCTCTGCAAGTAAGCCTTCGTCACGAAGCTTTGCAATCATATAGTCCGATGGAATAATAACGTCGTAATTTGCACCACCACTTATGAGCTTGTTGTACATATTTTCGTTGCTTTCAAAGTTTGTGTAATTGACCTTGATGCCGTAACGCTCTTCAAATTCTTTGTTTACGTCCAATGTACCGTCAGCGCCATCGGAAATATATTCGCCCCAGTTGTACACATTGAGTGATGTGCCCTTAAGGTGGGAGTAATCCTTTTCGCCTTCTGCAAATGCAACGGGGCAAAGGGTGGAAAAAAGCATAAGTATAATTGTAGTTATACATAAAAGGCGTTTCATCATTTTTTGCCACCGCCTTTTTTAGAAAGCTTTTTATCTCCGTGTGCGCTTACAAGGTTAGATACCACAAGAAGCACAAGTATAGCAAGGAAGATAAGTGTAGAAAGGGCATACATATCAGGAGTAACACGGCGCTTTGTCATTGAGAAAATGCGTATAGGCAATGTCTGTGACGTAGTACCACTTACGAAATAGCTGATGATGAAATCATCAACGGAAAGGGTGAAAGCCATCATAAGACCTGAAATTATACCCGGCATAATGGCAGGAAGCATAACCTTGAAGAATGCCTGCAGGGGTGTACAGCCCAAGTCCTGCGCTGCCTCTGAAAGGTGAGGATCTGTTTGCCTGAGCTTTGGCAAAACGTTGAGTATAACGTATGGTAATTCGAAGGTAGCGTGGGCAATTATAAGTGTGCCGAAGCCCAGAGTACCTGTTTTGCCGAAGAGTGAGCCAACGAAAACAAAAAGAAGCATCATTGAAATACCTGTAACGATTTCGGGATTCATCATAGGTATGTTTGTTACAGTCATAATACTGCTTTTGAGAAGCTTGTTTTTGTAGCTGAAGATTGCTGTTGCGGCAGCTGTGCCCATAACTGTGGAAATTATTGAGGATACCACAGCAACAATCATAGAGTTTTTAAAAGCATCGAGAGTAGCAGCGTCGTTGAAAAGCTCCTTGTACCAGTAAAGGGAGAAGCCTTCAAAAACAGATGTGCTCTTGCCCGAGTTAAAGCTGAAGATTATAAGCACGGCAATAGGTGCGTATAAGAATATGAACACAAGGGCTGTGTAAAGCTTTGATGAAAGAGAGGTTTTCTTTGTCATATAATAACACCTCCGTCATCATCTGAAAAACGATTCATTACAGCAAGGCAGATGAATATAAGAATCATCAGCACAAAGGAAAGTGATGCACCTAAATTGAAGTTGTTTGCTGTCTGGAATTGTGTTTCAATAACGTCACCAATAAGAATAGTGCTTGTGCCACCTAATTTCTGTGAAATGTAGAAGGTGCTTACGCTTGGCACAAAAACCATTGTAAAGCCTGAAACCACACCGGGCACGCTTAAAGGAACAGTAACGTTTTTGAAAACATCAAGCTTGTTTCCTCCTAAATCCTGCGCCGCCTCAACTAACGAATGGTCTGATTTGAGCATAACCGTGTAAATCGGCAGAATCATATATGGAAGGAAGTTGTATACCATACCTACCACAACTGCACCACGTGTGTTTATGAGCTGAACAGGGTCAAGGCTGAGCCCTGCTGTATTATTTATAAAATCTGTAACAGAGTTAATAGTAGTAGTTAAAAGACCGTTATCCTCAAGAATCGTCATCCAGGAATATGTTCTTAAAAGGAAATTCATCCACATAGGGAGCATAATAAGCATAGTCATTGTGCTTTGCTTTGCAGGTCCCCTGGATGCCATAATATAAGCAAGAGGATAAGCAACTAAAAGGCAGATAACAGTAGCCAAAAGACCAAGCCATATTGAAAGAATGAAGGTATCGGCATACTTGCCGATATCTGCCATGTTGTTAAATGTAAAAGCACCGGTGTTATCGGTAAAGGCGTAGTAAGCAACCATACAGAGTGGCACGATTATGAATAACGCAGCCCACACAATGTACGGAGCGCCTGCAAGCCTTGACATAAGAGATGATTTTTTGTTCATCCGAAGCACTCCTTTCAAAATTTTGGGTGGGAGAATTATTCCTCCTCGTCCTCGTCTATCTCTGCAACTGAAAGCTCGTCGAATTCCTCGCTGAATGAGCTGTAGTCGCCATAGAGACCGGAGTACTGTGATTTTTTCATAATATGAATAGCATCTGGCTCAATAACAAGACCGATTGTGGAGCCCACTGCCTGGTAATCTGTAGACTGAATCATCCACTTAAAGCCCTTGATTTCCACAATGATTTCGTAGTAAACACCCTTGAAGGTGATAGATGTAACAACACCTGAAATCATAGCCTTTTCAACAGGCACAACGTCAACGTCCTCAGGGCGCACAACAACGTCAACCTGCTCGTCAACACCGAAGCCCTTGTCGAGGCACTTGAATTTGTAACCTGCCATTTCAACCCAGAAGTCGTCCTTCATAACGCCCTCGATGATGTTACTTTCGCCAATGAAGTCTGCAACGAAGGCATTTTTAGGCTCGTTGTAAATATCTGTAGGTGTACCGATTTGCTGAATAACACCTGAGTCCATAACAACGATAGTATCGCTCATTGAAAGAGCCTCTTCCTGGTCGTGGGTAACGTAAATAAAGGTGATACCAAGACGCTTTTGGATATTCTTTAATTCTACCTGCATATCCTTGCGAAGCTTAAGGTCGAGAGCGCCCAATGGCTCGTCGAGAAGGAGCACACGTGGTTTAACAACCAAGGCTCTTGCAATAGCAACACGCTGCTGCTGACCACCTGAAAGAGAGGATATGTTTCTTCTTTCAAAGCCCTTAAGGTTTATTAATTCAAGCATTTCGGTTACGGCTTCTTTAATTTCCTTTTCAGGAGTTTTCTTAAGCCTTAAGCCGAAAGCAATATTTTCGTAAACGTTGAGATGAGGGAAAAGAGCATAACGCTGGAAAATAGTGTTGAGCTGTCTTTTGTGAGGAGGCACACCGTTTATCTTTTTGCCCTCAAAGTACACGTCGCCTGAATCAGGCTCCTGAAAGCCTGCAATCATTCTTAAGGTTGTTGTTTTGCCACAGCCTGAGGGGCCTAAAAACGTGATAAATTCCTTATCACGGATATATAAATTCATATTATCAATTATCTGCTGACCATCAAAGGCAACAGATATATTTTTCAATTCGATAATGTTGTTAGACATAAGATTGCCCCCTTGTAAAGTAATAGAATGGATGAATAATTATTCCATTCAAAAGAAAAAACCACCTACCCAAAGCGCATTTTTTCAAATGCTTTCTTCAAATTGGTGAATTTTTGTTTTGTCCGTGGCATCAACAAAGTTGTGAACCCGTGACGGCTGACACGAAATATTAATTTACTAAAGAGTAAAATTTATTTACTAATGATTAATATATATACAATTATATAAAAAGTCAATGCTTTTTTGAAATTGTACGAAAAATATTTTTTATTGTCGAATTATACACAATAGAATAAGGTATCCCAGGCAGGGATATAGGGGTGGTGCCTGATGTGGATTTTGTAGTCGGGATTAATGCTGTTTATGAGAATTGGCAAAGTAAAAACATCCTCACACTTGTGGTATGTGGCAATATTGAGCTTTGGCTTGTGTTCCTGTAAAACATTTGCTCCTGCTTTCAGAATTTCACTTTCACAGCCCTCGGAGTCAATTTTTATATATGTAGGGCTACTTTGACCTATAAGGGTGCCAAGTGTCACAGATGGGGTTAAAGTGTCCCCACCAAGGCTTGACTGTCTGCCGTGGAGATTGGAAAAATACACGTAGCCGTCAACGTCTGTTACGGCATGGTTTACAGCACGGAAATTCTCTAAATGAGAGCAATGCTCAAGTAATTTATTATATGTTTTTGTATCGGGCTCGGCACATATAATATTCTTATATTTACCACCTGTGTAGCCTAAAAATGAGTCAACGGTATCTCCTCTGTAGGCACCTATATCAACATATGTTTCGTTGTCACCCAACTTGATAATATTTTCAATTGCCTCATCCTGTGGTGTTTCGATACTCTGCAAGGTGCTTAATTCACCACCGAAAAGGAAGTTTACATACCCTGCAAAAATCCTTTTGGAAAAATCATCTGCCATTAAATTATAGGCAAAATTTATTTCGTCTTTATGAGCTTCTAAAAAGGCTCTGTCGAAAATTTGAGTGCCTGTAACCGGCACAACAGGTACAAGTGTAGTATGCTTTTCGGCAATTGAATAAATATTTTTCATTACATCGGGAATAGATGTACCAAAAGTGATTATAACAGTAAAGCTTTCGTAAATTTCTTCAAAGTACGATATAGGCATAACCTGAAAGCCCCTGAAGGTTCTTTTCCTTACAAAGGAGCTACTTGCAGTTACACCTGATATTTTAATATTCATTTTCTCTAAAGCGTCAAGCACCTTATCGGCACCGTTGCCGGTACCGTACATAACAATAGGCTCTGTTGTGCTTTTCAGCTTTTCCCATACGGAAAGCCGGTCAATAAAGAAATCCATAAAATCACCTGCTTCAATATATCATATTACAATGGTGCCGTCAATTGACACAGAGTTTATAATTATGTTAAAATATAAAAAAGGATGCGATAATATGAAAATATATAAAAACGTGTGGGAGCTTGTGGGTAACACACCACTCCTGGCACTTTCAAATATCTGCAAAAGGGATTCCCTTTCTGCCACAATACTTGCAAAGCTTGAGTGCTTCAACCCTACAAGCAGCGCTAAGGACAGAGCAGCAAAATATATGATTGACTCTGCCGAAAAGCAGGGCATACTCAGGGAGGGCTCTGTTATTATTGAGCCAACAAGTGGCAATACAGGCATAGGCCTTGCGGCTATAGGCTGTTCAAGAGGCTACAAGGTTATAATCGTTATGCCTGAAACCATGAGCAAGGAAAGAATTTTGCTCACAAAAGCATATGGTGCAGAGGTTGTGCTGACCGAAGGCTCAAAGGGTATGCAGGGTGCTATCGAAAAGGCAAATGAGTTAGCGCAGAGCTTTGAGAGTGCATTTATTCCCGACCAGTTTTCTAATCCTGCAAATCCACTTTCTCACTATGAAACAACAGGCCCTGAAATATGGAACGATACCGACGGCAGGGTAGATATTTTTGTTGCAGGTATCGGCACAGGTGGTACACTTTCGGGTGTTGGAAAGTACCTTAAGGAGCAAAATCCTGATATAAAAATAGTAGGTGTTGAGCCGAAAAAATCACCACTTATTACGGAGGGCGTAGCATCTGCTCACGGAATTCAGGGTATTGGTGCAAACTTTATTCCCGGAAATTTAGACAGCGAAATTTTTGATGAAATAATAACTGTTTCAGATGAAGATGCATATTATTTTTCACGCAGGGTAGCAGGTGAAGAGGGTGTTGCCGTTGGTATATCCTCAGGTGCTGCTGTGTGTGGTGCAGTTTCACTTGCAAAGAGAGAGGAAAATAAGGGTAAAACAATAGTTTGCCTGCTTACAGATACAGGCGAAAGATACTTGTCAACTACACTTTACGAGGGTGAATGATATGGAAAAATTTTTACAGTCAATGGAGCTTATTACAGGTACGGTAAGAGGTCTTGAAGAAATAAGCGACAGCTGTTTTCTCAAAAACGATAAGGACAGACAGCTTATTCCAAACAGAAAAGAAGTTATAAAGGTTATAAAGGATTTGCAATCCTTACTGTTTCCTAATTACTTCAAGCACAGCGAGGGCAGCGAAAACGTGCTTTCACAGACAGAGCTGCTTCTTAATATTTACAGCCGACTTGCAAGCCAGATAGAGGGTGCTTGTCAGTTCAACGGCACAGAAATGGCAGATTCTCCACAAGAGATTTGCGATAAATTCATAGAAGCATTACCTCTTGTAAAGACACTTCTTATTAAGGATATTGAGGCAATCTACGAGGGCGATCCTGCAGCAAAGTGCCACGAGGAGGTGCTTATTTGCTACCCGGGCTTCTATGCTGTTTCAATTTACAGAATTGCCCATGTGCTCTATGAGTTAAAGGTTCCTCTTATTCCAAGAATAATGACTGAATATGCCCACGAAAAAACAGGTGTGGATATCCACGCAGGTGCTACAATCGGTGAGTATTTCTGTATTGACCACGGTACAGGTATAGTTATAGGCGAAACCACCACAATCGGCAACAGAGTTAAAATTTACCAGGGCGTTACCCTTGGTGCAAAAAGCTTTAAGGTTGACGAAAACGGTAACCCTGTTAAGAATATCAAGCGCCACCCCGATATTGGCAACAACGTTGTTATCTATGCAAATGCTACCATCCTCGGTGGCGATACAAAAATCGGTGACAACTGCATTATCGGAGGTAACACCTGGCTCACAAGCTCCGTTGAGGAAGGTAAAACGGTTTATTATTCTAATTAATAAATACATAGCAAAACGCTTCGGTCAACCGACCGAAGCGTTTTGCTATGTTTGAGATTACTTACGCAATTTTTTCTGCATCCTTAATCTTAATTTTTCCGATAAACGGAATCTTAAGGAAGCCGTTGCACTTGTCGTTCTCAAAGGTAAGCTCAACGTCAATTTCCTTGCCGGGAAGGAGAGATGTTGTTGCCTTTGCGAGAAGAGTGTTGCCATCCTCAGTAACATTTGAAAGCTCAAAGTCAGGCATATCAAAATCTGCACCCTGGAGCTCGATTTCCATTTCGTACTTGCCATCTTCAAATTCAAGCCCGAAGATTGCGTCGCCCTTAAAGAACATATTGTTGATTTTTGCTTTGTATTTTCCTAAACCTATCATAATTATTCCTCCGTGGTTTATTATTTATTTCTTTATTCCTGCCGCATAGCGGAGTATTTCCAATGCATCTGCCGACGTGATTTCGCCCTTGCCATCCATATTTGCCGTGGTTGCTTGTGCACTTGTGAGTGTAACAAGCTTTGCACCGGCAGAGAGGGCAAGTCGCACATCGTAAACGGAGCGTGTGCCGTCGCCGTCTACGTCTCCCTTAAGAGAGAAGTCGTTGTTTGTAATAACTACAAACGTTTCTTTTTTTGAGAAGTTTGTTCCGATGAATGCTGCTTTAGGGTCTCGTGTTTTTTCTACAAGGGAGCCTGAAAGGAGCGTGTATACCTTTGTGGCTGTTGCAATAGTGCCTGCAGGGAAGCCGTTGAATCTTACAACACACGGTGAGGAAAGAGCTGTCTCTTTTCCGTTTACCACAAAGCTTACTGTATAAGCAAACATTTTGCTGTACCTTGCAGGGAGCAACGCTGTAAAAGAGGCGTTTGGCTCAATTGTAACCTTAATATCTACAGTGCCTGTTTTAGGGAAAACGTTTGCAGAATCGTACAGAGTAACGTTTGAATCAATATCGGTAACCGTACGTGTTTCTGTTTTTAAGTACTGTGTTGGCAGGTGAAGTGTTTTTACGTAGCTTTCTGCCTTTGAGCCCTTAACGTAATATATGCCCTTTGTGGTGTGGTAGTACATATTGTCTGAAGAATCTATACCACCTAAAAATGCTTGTTTTGATATATTCTGCAAGGAATAGGGAAGGTGAAGCTCTGCAAGACTTTCGCATCCGTAAAATGCTCTGTAGCCAACGGACTGAAGGTTATCGCTGAATTTAACTGAGTTTAAATTCCAGCAAAGTGCAAAGGCGAAATCATCAATAGCCTTTACATTGTTGTACATCTTTATTGAGGTAAGCTTGTAGCATTTGTAGAATGCCTGTGAGCCGATTGTAGTAACGCTCTTCGGTACTGTGAACGCTCCACCTCTTGCTGTAGGGAAGGCACACAAGGTTGTTTTGTCCTTGTTGTAGAGAATACCGTTTTCACAAGTGTAGTACTTGTTGCCTGAAGCAATTGCATATTCTGAAATCGCTGTTGCACTATCGAAGGCACCGGGAGAAATGTATTCAACGCTTGCAGGGAGCTCTATATACTCAATAAAGCTGTTGTCACCAAAGGCTGAGTGCTCAATGGTTGTTACAGGGTAACCACCTATTGCTTCGGGAACACGTATTTTTTTGTGTGAAGCTGTGTAGCCTGTGATTGTAACAGTTGCTTTTCCGTTATCGGTGTAAACATCGTATATAAGGTCATTTGCCGTCAGGTTAACGATATTGTCGGCAGCCGAAACGACAGCCTCCTGACTACTGCCCGGGAATAAAAAGACTCCCAACGTCAGCACAAGAGAGAGCAAAAAACACACAATTTGTTTTTTGTTCAAAATATCACCTCTTAATTCTGATAATATACTAATATAATTATATTATACTCAACCC
This sequence comes from Acutalibacteraceae bacterium, assembly GCA_045534355.1. Classification (GTDB taxonomy): domain Bacteria; phylum Bacillota; class Clostridia; order Oscillospirales; family Acutalibacteraceae; genus DTU089. The sequence goes on along the minus strand of JAZSJL010000009.1, from coordinate 756 downwards.
TCAAATTCAATAGGAAGGTTTATACAAAAAATACTCAAACTTTTGTAGTAAAGAACAAAAAGCAAAGCCCTGAAGAAAGCTTCAGGGCTAAATTGCTTTAATTGATTCTTGTGTTTGCTTAGATAGCACGAGTAACCTTGCCGGAGCGCAAGCAGCGTGTGCAAGCATATACTCTCTTAGGAGAGCCGTTAACTACAGCCTTAACTCTCTTTACGTTTGGCTTCCAAGTTCTGTTTGAACGTCTGTGTGAGTGAGAAACCTTGATGCCGAAAGCAACTTCCTTGTTACAAAATTCGCATTTTGCCATTGAGCTGCACCTCCTTGTTTTTTGTTTGTTTAAATCTAAACATAAGACAACGAAATGTATCATAACACCTTTTTATTGCAAATGCAAGTATTTTTTTTACAAAACACGTGTTTTTATGAAATTTTACATAATAAAGTGAAATATTTTTCAAAAATTTTTGAAAATTGCTTGATTTTTGCTTTTACATAATATATAATAACTCTCGAACCGAACATTTGTACACTCGAAAGGAGCAATTTTTAATAATGGAAAAATCAGAAAAGTCCAGAGCGCTGGAAACAGCTCTTTCACAGATAGAAAAGAACTTCGGCAAGGGAGCAGTTATGCGCCTTGGCGAAAATGCAAGCATGAATATTGAGGCTATCCCTACAGGCTCAATCGCTCTCGATGCCGCAACAGGCATAGGTGGTCTCCCGAAGGGCAGAATTGTTGAAATATACGGTCCTGAA
>JAZSJL010000215.1:0-2920 GCA_045534355.1 Acutalibacteraceae bacterium | reverse complement strand
CATGGCTACGATCCGACTTGCTCCTTATACAGTCTGTAGTTGAGTATATAGCGTATTGTACCTATGACAATACCCGGATTGAACACAAAGGCACCTATTACACAAAGCAACGCTATATCGCTCCTGACCATGGAGACTATGCTGATTGTCCCTATAAGCAGGGTCAATGGTGCATACCATTTACCCATTTTCATCTGATTTGTGCCCAATACAAAGAAAAGCACAAGGGCGTGGGCAAATATTCCTAAAAAATTACCGAAGGTAGACGCCATAATGGCAACCATCAGAAGCAAAATAAAGGTAGGTACGTTCCCTGATGTCAGCTCAATATTATCACGCCATTGCCCCATAAGAAGCCTTTTTTCTTCAACGGAGGCTCTTGCAATATCATTGTGCTTAAAAATAATTTCCTTACCGAATATTGAGAAGCCATGCTCGTATTTAACTCTTCCGGGCTCTATTCTGCCCGGTCTCGGGGCACCGTCTGCACCAATATCCATCCTTATAGGCTCATTCGTGCCTCTTGCCTCGGCATCCATTTCACGCCTTACTTCTTCTTCACGAATCTGCTCGCCTGTACTAAAGGGGTTATACGATGCCTTCACCCTGCCCTCATAAACGCTTTTCTCTTCACTTTTAAGATAAATTTTGTCACCATACAGGTCTGCAGTATTAGCAATGAAATTCGGGAAACCCTTGCTCTTGCGCAGCTCCTTGAATACGTAGTTGTAGTTGTATGCACAACGAAAAGCAAAATATGACGGTGCAAGAGCCAAAATCGCCTGTGCCACAACTGCACTGATAATATGTACGCCCTGCAGCATATCAACATTAAAGCGTAAAATGCACAAAGCAAGGCTCAAAAACACAGAAATATACCCTAAAAAGCTCCATTTCCTGCAAAGCAACCCACCAATAAGAAACAGGGCTGCACTACCACCGTAAACGTAGAAATATTCATCCTTGAAGCCAAGCATAAAAAACATCAATATAATTGACGTTACGGCACACACATACGAAAGGTTTGCTGCTCTGTTGCTTGTTTGCACCCAGTCAGCCATCATTTCCTTTTTATGTGTAAAGGTAGCTTCGGGGAAATATACTGTTTCCATACTGAGCTTCATAAACTCACCCCTTAATAACCTTCTCCCTGCTCACTTTTTGCTATAGATACAATTCTGCTGGTGCCAAGCCTGTCTGCACCTAATGAAAGGAATTTTTCAGCATCATCAAGAGATGCAATTCCTCCCGCAGCCTTCATTTTAACACCCTCACCGATATGCTCGGCAAAGAGCGCTATATCCGTGAATGTTGCTCCTGCTGCAGAAAAACCTGTAGAGGTTTTTATGTAGTCTGCACCTGCTTCCGTTACAAGCTGACACATTTTGATTTTTTCGTCATCTGTTAAAAGGCAGGTTTCAATAATAACCTTAAGGATATTGCCGTCACAAGCCCTTTTGATTTCCTTTATTTCTTCCAAAATAAGGTCATAGCGTTTATCCTTGAGCCAACCGATATTTATAACCATATCAATTTCGGTTGCTCCGTTTTTAACTGCATCGGCAGTTTCAAAAACCTTGCAGGCTGTGGTATTGTAGCCGTTAGGGAAGCCTATAACGGTACAAATTTTAAGCTTGTCGCCACAATAATCAGCACACTCCTTAACATATGAGGGTGGAATACAAACACTTGCTGTACCAAACCTCATTCCATCGTCGCATATTGCTTTTATCTGCTCCCAGGTTGACTGCTGCTTTAAAAGTGTATGGTCAACGTGGTTGAGAATTTCCTTTAATTCCATAAAGAGCACCACTCTTTCTTGTAATGTTTGTTATATTGTAGCATTTTTTCAAAAAAAGGTAAACAGTATTATTAAATAATGTAATAATTTATAATTGATTTAATCAAATTCGTATGGTATTATTTAGAATGTATATTTATGTAGTATGAGTGGAAGTGCATTTTAAATGAAGAAAAACGCTCTGCTCACACTCCGAAGTGAGCAAATTTACGACGGTGGCACCGATAAATCAAAGCAAACAGCAAATGGCACCTTCGAGAAGCTGCCGGACGGTGCGTACTTAATCCAATACACCGAGCCTGACGCTGAAATGGGTAATAGTGTTTCTCGTATTCAGGTTATAGGCTGTGAGAAAATTCAGATGGACAGAAGTGGATTGTACACAACAAGCTTCACTATTGAGCAAGGCAAAACACATTCCACCTCCTACCGTACACCTTTTGGTGAAATGGAGCTGGAAATCATAGGCAACAAGGTAACTACAAGCCTATCTGCACAGGGTGGTACAATTTACCTTGATTACCACATTATGAGCAACAACCAATTAATGAACAAAAACAAACTGAATATAAATATCAAAATCACAGATTAGGAGATTATTATGTCAAAATTAATTAAAGTGGCTGAAGAACAAATCATCAACACCGTTACACAAGCCATAAAAGCAAATATTACAGAGGGCGTTTTCATTGAAGCAGAAATCCCTGCCTTCAAAACAGAAATCCCTGCAGACAGAAATAACGGCGACTACTCTGCCAATGCTGCATTTATGCTTTCAAAGGCACTGAGAATGCCACCAAGAAAAATTGCAGAGGAAATTCTTAATAAAATCGACTTAAACGGCACATATTTTAAAGAGTGCTCTGTTGCAGGCCCCGGCTTTATAAACTTCTTTCTTAAGCAGGAGTTTTATGCTGACATTCTTTTAGATGTTGACGCTTGTGGCGAGAGCTACGGCAGAAGTGACTTCGGCAAGGGCGAAAAAATAAACGTAGAGTTTGTCTCTGCAAACCCAACAGGCCCTATGCATATAGGTAATGCACGCGGTGGTGCTTTAGGCGATGGTCTTGCAGCGGTATTATCTGCGGCAGGTTATTATACTGAGCGTGAATTTTATAT
>JAZSJL010000330.1:0-3311 GCA_045534355.1 Acutalibacteraceae bacterium | reverse complement strand
GGTGTTGTGGTCTGGATGATAATATCTGCATTTATTTCTATGATGACAGCATATGCCGAAAACTTCTTAGGCACGAGGTACACCCACAGATATGCCTATAAAAAGAATTCTATAGGAGCATTTTCTTACATTGAAAACGGTCTTGGTATGAAGGGGCTTTCTAAAATATACGCCCTTCTTTTTCTTTTTTCTGCCTGTGGTATGGGAAATATGGCACAAAGCAACTCTATCACACAAGCGCTTGGCACAAGCTTTAATATTTCACCTGCAATAATTGCAATTGCTACTGCAATACTCTGCTTGCTGGTAATTGGTGGAGGATTAAAAAGAATTTCAAAAATACAGACAGTATTAGTTCCCTTTGCATCTATTTTTTATTTTTTACTGTGTTTTATGGTTTTATATAAATTCAAGGGAAACATTGTACCGGCTATAAATATAATATTCAAGGAAGCTTTTTCACTTAATGCACTCAAAGGGTTCGGAATGTACAAAGCAATACGCTTTGGCGTTGCAAGAGGAGTTTTTTCAAACGAAGCAGGACTTGGCTCCTCCACAATACTACACGCCCAAGCAAGCTCGTCTGACAGCAAAGCTCAAGGTATTTCTGCAATACTTGAGGTCTTTATTGATACTGTGCTTATGTGTAGCTTAACTGCTCTGGTTATTCTCACAAGCACAAATATATATAAAAATTCTCTTTTTGGTGCAGAGCTATCAGTAAAAGCCTTTTCTGAAATTGGTGCTTGGGGTAATAATGGCGTAGCTGTATTAACAGCAGCTTTTGCCTTCACTTCTCTATGCAGTTATTCTTTTTATGCCGAAAAGAGCTTTGAATATTTATTAGAAAAAGAAAATGTCAAGATATATAAGTATATTTACATAGCATTAGTTTTTTTAGGTGGAATAAGCTCCTCACAAAGCATATGGCTTTTTTCCGATATATGTAACGGGCTTATGGCCATACCTAACCTGTTCGCCCTGAACTGCTTACAAAAAGAAATAGAATATCCCGAAAGCAGTAAAAGACGACCTTCATAGCAAGGTCGTCTTTTACTGTTCACGTATGTAGTAGCTGTTGGGTACCTGACCTACAATTATTGTTTCTACAAGTATAATAGTTTCATCTACACTTTCGTTCAGGTGGCAAAGCCCCATATATGCATGAGCCGATGCCTCTACGTTCAGGTATATTATGTGCCTTGTCTGGTTAATACCTGCACTATGAAATTCTGAAATAACGTCTGTAACTGCAAAGCCATATATAGTAGCAGGTACATCTATACAGGCACCCCTGCCATTGAAAAATGAGCCACCAATAATTGAACCGAGTGGCACAGGTACAACTGTTTCGGTAAAATTCGAAAGCTTATCGGAGCAACCGTCGGATATATCTGCCTTATAGCCATTAATACAAGTACTATTAAGTGTAATTGCTGCGATTGTGCCGTCAGCATTTCTTTCAATATTAACCATATCACCATAGCGTACACCCAACCGATCCACCATATCGTTTACCGTTCCATCCAAAACGTTGGACAAGGTGTTTTTCAATGCATTGCCACCTACTGTACTAATAATTGGCCGAAGCTTCATATCGCACAAAACAGTAATAATACAAAAAACCATAAAGATTGCAACAGCTCTGAATAAAATTGTTTGCCGTCTGTTTTTAGAAACAAACCGTTTTGCTTTAATTGGTGGCGCCCTAAAGCGTGGCTTGAAATATAGTTTAATCATATAATATCACCTATATATTATATGTATGAAAAATAAAAGTGATTATAATGATTGTATTTTGTATAAAAACAAGGGTCAGGATTTCTCCTGACCCTTTCTGCATAAGTATTAACTTATTTTTTAATAAGCAAGCCTGTTTCATAGCCACTGTATCTGCCTGAATCAACAGCTCTTACAGTATATCTGTAATAACCCTTTGCGTTCTTAACAGATGTGTCAACGTAGCTTGTGCCTGTAACTGTTGTTACATATACCCAAGACTGACCTGCACCACGGCGATATACTCTGTAAGTATCTGCACCATTTACAGCACCCCAGGTAACCTTTACACCATTTGATGTTTTAGCAATGCTCTTCAAGTGAGGAGCAGCTACAAATCTTGTTAAGAGACCATCCTCAAAATAGCTGTAGTAGCCGTCGATAGCTCTTACTGTGTATCTGTAGTACTTACCGGAATTATTCTTGATTGCAGAATCTGTATAGCTTGTAACAGAAGCGCCTACTGTAGCAATACACTTCCATGTTTCACCTGCACCACGACGGTAAATCTTATATGACTTAGCGTTGCTGATAGATGTCCATGAAATCTTTACACCTGAAGCGATGTTTGAAATACCTGTCATATGAGGAGTATCTACTCGCTTAATGTAAATGCCGTTTTCAAATCCACTGTAGCCTGCTTCGTTTGTTGCTCTAACAGTATATCTCCAATACTTACCTGTTTCTGCCTTGGAGTCAACATATGTTGTATCTGTAACAGTTGTAAGGTAAGTCCAGGTTGATGTGCCTGCACCACGGCGATAAACTCTGTAAGCTGTTGCGCCTTCTACTGCTTTCCATGTAAGAATGAGGCCTTCATTTCTGTTAACGAGAAGGAGAAGCTTTGGTGTAGCAGGCTTAGCTGTAGCCGGCTTATTACTGTTGCTGTTATTGTTATTATTGTTGTTGGAGCCTGACTCAGGTGTAACAACTGTACCACCCGGGTTAGATGGCTGCTGTGTAGCTGACTTATCACCACAGCCTGTGCAAGTACCATTTACGTAGTTATGGCCTGTTGCAGGAATTTCTGTTACTGTACCGAAGAACTGACCACAAAGTGAGCATCTCTCACCGGTCTTGCCTTTTTCTGTACAAGTTGGAGCAACTGTAATAGGTGTTGAATATGGAAGGTGCTCACCAACTGTTGTTTCGATATAGGAATCACCACAGTTGCTACATGTGTGCTGAATCTTACCATTTTCAAGACAAGTTGCTTTCTTGATTTCTGCTGCAACGTAGTTGTGACCAAGCTTTGTGAGTACTTCCTCTACCTCGTAGAGACAACCTGTATTTGTACACTTATAAACCTTAAGACCATCTGCTTCGCAGGTTACAGGAGTAATTACTGTACCAGCATCCAAGCTGTGACCGAGAGCCTTGATATCTTCATCGTAGGATTCAAGACAGCCTGCATTCTGACATGAGTAACGCATTGTACCCTTTTCATCGCAAGTAGGAGCAGAAATAACCTTACCTGAATCGAAGTTGTGCTTTGTAGCAGGAATTGGCTTTGTATAGGAAGCTGTACAGCC
>JAZSJL010000178.1:0-14359 GCA_045534355.1 Acutalibacteraceae bacterium | reverse complement strand
CCTTGGCTCACAGAACGACATGGCTACGATCCGACTTAGTACGGTAACGAGGAATCATATCCTTGATAACACGAGTTAAAACGTGGCCGATGTGTGGCTTGCCGTTTGCTGTTGGTGGACCATCATAGAACACGTACGGTGTGCCGTCTTTTCTGTCTTCGATGCTCTTCTCGAAGATTTTCTGGTCACGCCAGAATTTTTCGATTTGCTTTTCCTGTTCAACGAAATTTACGTTTGGGGAAATTGGGTCGTACATTGACTTTTACCTCCAAAATTTAATCAGTGAGGAGTTAGGAGTTAGAAGTTAGGAGTTTCGGGCACTGCGTGCAGCAATTATAATGCTTTGCAAATATTGAGATATTTCTTTTATCTAAATTTTCGCGAAGCTATAAAATGTTTGGAAGCGAAGCTTCCCCTCAATTCCTAATTCCTAATTCTTAATTCCTAATTAAGAAAGCCTTTGTCCTGCATACAGGACAAAGGCTAAAGCTCTTTGTTAACCACCTATAATACAAGCGTACCGTCATACGCCGCTCCGTTAACGGTGAGCAACCGGAGAGGCTTACTGCTAATTCAGCCCTCGGCTCCGAAGTGATATTCATCAGTTTGCATCATACCGGGCTTGCACCATCCCCGACTCGCTTTAACTCTGCAAAAGGACTACTGTCTTCATCAATGCCTTTTCATACGGGGACATAATAACATATATTACAATATAATGCAAGTGTTTTGTTAAAATTAGGAATGAGGAGTTAGGAATTAGGAATTGTGGGGAAGCTTCGCTTCCGAACATTTTAATGCTTCGCACAGGCTTATTTTTTCTTTTTCTTTAAAAAGCCTTTACCAACAGCCTCGATTATATTTTTAGGTGGATTTTTTCTGTTCTCAATTTCCTTGATAATTTGCTCATTCAGCAAAAGGTTTGCCTGTTCATGAGTGAGAAGCTTTTTTGATTTTACGATTCTTGCGAAACAGGGAATTGTAAAAAACAAGGAAAGCAAGCCGACTGCCAAACCAACACCTGCGTTCAGCAGGCATATTAATGCAACAACGCCTGTAACCAAGGAAAGAAACCACGCATTTTTCTTTACAAACTCATTTCTTGTACGCTCTACATTATTTATGGAGTGAACAGCCGTTTGAATTTGTGCTTGTGTATTTAAAAAAACAGAGCTATATGAAATTCCGTTTTTGGCTAAAGCCGAAATATTGGAAAGCTCTATTACACACTCATCACCGGTTGCAGAAATTGTGTACTCCGAATTGCAAACAACGTTTGCAGAGCCAATCTCATCACCGACCATAAAATCAAAAAGAATAACATTGAGTAACAGCATAGACCAAAAATAGACCTTGCTTTTATCGTAAACTTTAACTTTTAGTTGCAAAGCATCAGGAGCATTTTCAAAAATATTTTCTCCACTTTTAAGAAAATGCTCCCGTGAATCAAACTCAACACGAATATCCTTGTAGCCTGTGTTGTTTATGAGTATGAGTTTCATTATTTTGTCCTTTCGTATAGAATTAGTGAAGGAAAGTAGTAAGAAAACTATCCACTTAACTTTGGCTTAATATGATGTTTGCCTTCCTTCGAAGGAAGGTGGCACGGAAAATCTTTGATTTTTCGTGACGAAAGGTTCTTTGTTGCGTAGCAACATTTTCACCGAAGGTGAAACCTTTACTAAAATTGCTCCTACGGTACAATTTTAATAGAGTTTTTGCCTTGCGGCAAAACGGCATCTGACGATGCCGAAGAATATCCCACCATTCCGCCCGAACTCAATATCAAACAACAGTTATTTCAGCCGTGGTATAGTTTAACAAAACAACAATTTAATCGGAGAATGGTCCCCCCTTTTTCGAAAAAGGGATAGGCTATCGCTATTATTTTAGTGAAGAATAGAGGTAAGAGAACTACCCACCACCATCGCAAGCGATGGTCCCCCTCCCTATGCTTACGCACAGGGATGAAAAAGCTGTCGCATCACTTCAATTCTTGCGAAGCTCTGGCATCTGCTAACAGCTTTTACATATTGCTTATTAAAGCACCTCAAAAATGTTGCTCTCACCTGTTGTAAGATTGAAGGTAAGGCTCTTTTCCACGCCATCTTCAATGAAGTCGAGTCTTATAACGTCCTCTGCCTCATACTCTGCAAGCTGAACCTTATATGCCTTATCCTTAAAGAATTCCTTAAGGTAGCCGATTCTTTCATCGTCAAAATCACCTGCATTGTCAGAAACGAAAAGCACGTTACCGCAAACTGTGTTGATTTTGCCGTGAAGAAGCTTCTGCTCCCAGGTGTAGTTGATGTTTATATCACGAAGGAAGAAAACGTCAGGGTCGTTACAGAAGGCTCTGCCATCAAGGTGGTTACGGAATACTGTGTTGATAATAGCATTTTGTGATGATGGGTTTTCGCAGTTGATTCTGATTGAAGCAACAAGGTCATTTATTGCAAGACCCTTTTCAAGCTTGAATCTCCAATTCTTGCTTGCATCACAGCTGATACGGCAAGCATCGAATATACCCATACAAGCACCTATCGGCACACCACAACCGAGAATCCACTTATCTCCACAAGCCTCACGGAGAAGGTCTACGCCATCGCACATAATTTCACCACGTGTTTTGCCGTTGCGAGGCTCAATGCACTGGCTGTAGAGGAAGTCAAGCTTAACCATATCGAAGCCCCACTCGTTGAGTACAACATCAAATACCTTTTTGATGTACTCACGAGCATCAGGGTTATATATATCAATTGTGTATGCGCCACCCCAGCCCTGGCAGCCGAGCATCTTTTTGCCGTTTCTGTTGTGGGTAAGGAGCCAATCAGGGTGCTCCTTTGCAAGCTTTGAGGAAACCTGTGCGCTGAATGGTGCAAGCCAGATACCTGCCTTGTAGCCCTTGCTGTGGATTGCATCTGCAATATATTTCATTCCGTTAGGGAATTTCTTTTCATCAATAAGGAGCCAGTCACCAACAGCTTGCTGATAGCCGTCGTCAACCTGGAAAATATTAACCTCTTCACTTGCTCTGTCAAGACCGTTAAGGTCACGAAGGATAATTTCCTCGCTGATATTCTGGAAATAGTTGTACCAGCTTGTGTAGCCTGAAAGGTGCTTGATTGCAGGCTTCTTACAGCCAACGAAATCGAAGAAGTATTTATCCATTACCTCGTCCATATCGCCCTTGATGACAGCAATATCGAAGATTTCGTACTCCTGACCTGCTTTAAGTGAAAGACCTTCAACATCCTTTCTGATGATAAACTTATCTTCCTTCATATCAACAGCAAAAATTGTGAAGCCTGTTCTCTCGTGCTTTGAGCCGTAGAGCTTGATTTCTCTTTCGCCCTTTTCACGGAAATAGCAATAGGTGTAAGCGTGGAATTTACCCTCCTCGCCGTAGCTTTCGAAGTGGTAGTCACCTGAAAGACCTGCAAAGTGCTTAAGGAATTTATTTATGCCTGCAGCCTTTATAAGACCCTTAAAGGTATCGTGCTTTGAAAATTCACGAGATGTTGTCCAAGCCTGGTAGCCGTTTGCAAAGAATAAATCATCGTCATCAAAATCCTTTTTAGTTTCGATTTCAAAGGACTTCATTGTAATGTCTGCCTTTGCAACAAGCACACACTTAATTGCTTCCTTTGAAGCCTCAAGCTTAACGGAGAAGCCTCTGCCCTCAAGCTCGTTTTGCTTTACGGCTACTTTACCTATAAGGTACTCTGCTCTGATTTTATCAAACATTTCTATATCCTCCACTCTTATTCGTTAACCTTATCAATAAATGCAAGGAACTGCTTTTTGCCTTCCTCGGTACGGTCATAAACACCACATTGACCTAAAATGTCTGCAAAGACCTTACCGATTTCGTTTCTTAATATCTCACCACAGTCTTCGGCTGTGATGTCGTTGTTCGTTTTAATTTCCTCTGCCCAGTCGAAATGCTTTGCAATTCTTTCATCTGCTGAAATATCAGCACCACTTACCATAGCCTCTTCAAGAATTGCCATTTCTGTTTTAAGGCGGGAAGGAAGCACAGCAAGACCCATAACCTCAATAAGACCTATATTTTCTTTCTTAATGTGGTGGTGCTGTGGGTGTGGGTGGTAAACACCATCGGGATATTCCTCTGTGGTAATATTATTGCGAAGCACCAAATCAAGCTCGAAGTTTCCTTCTCTGAATCGGGCAATCGGTGTAATTGTGTTGTGTGGTGTGCCGTCTGTTTCTGCGAAGATAAATGCGCTCTCATCTGTGTAAGCTCTCCACTTTGCAAGAATTTCACCTGCAAGGGAGCAAATGTCGTCTGTATTTTTACCAACAAGGCGTATAACAAACATCGGCCACTTAACAATACCACCTGAAACCGTTGGGTATTTTTTAAATTCAACAGGTGTTTCTATTTCTGCCTTTGCCATTGCGAAGGTGTAGTTGCCACCCTGGAAATGGTCGTGAGTAAGCACCGAGCCACCAACAATGGGCAAATCTGCATTGGAGCCAACAAAGTAATGAGGGAATTTTTTAACTATTGCAAAAAGTCTTCTGAAGCCCTTTTCGCTGATTTTCATTGGCTGGTGAATACTGTCGAACACAATGCAATGCTCATTGTAGTAAACGTATGGTGAATACTGCAAGCACCAGCTCTCGCCCTCAAGGTCAAGGGGAATAACTCTGTGATTCTGCCTTGCAGGGTGATTTACTCTACCTGCATAGCCCTCGTTTTCAGGGCAAAGCATACAAAGAGGATATGAGCTTTGCTTCATTTTAAGTGCAGCTGCAATAGCCTTGGGGTCCTTCTCCGGCTTTGAAAGATTTATTGTAATATCAATATCACCGTATTCTGTAGGAGTTACCCACTTAACGTCGTTTTTGATTCTGTATTCTCTTATGTAATCGGATTTTCTTGAAATGTGATAATAAAACTCTGTAGCCTTTTCAGGTGACTGTGCATAAAGCTCCTCAAACCTTTTTATAACCTCAGATGGTCTTGGCGTGATTGCACCCATAAGCTTTGTATCGAAAAGATCTCTGTAAACAACTGAATCTTCACAGATGCCTCTTCCACAAGCATCGTCAAGAAGTGCCTTGAGAACATCCTCGAGAGGTGCATCCTCACAAGCCTTTGCATCAGCATCAATAGCGTCAAGCTCCACAATCTCTAAAAGCCTGTTTACTGCCCATCTCTCGTCGGGATCATCTAAAAGGCCTTCTTTTATGCCATATTTAACAAGAGATTTTATTGCTTCACTTACTGTCATTTTCATTCCCCCAAAATGTCAATAAACATCTATTTTAATTATACAATAATTTTACTACTATGCAAGTTATTTAGTCAAAAAACTTGAAAAGATTAGATAAAAAGTCTACAATATGAGTAATCCTAATTTTCTCGGAGGAATTAAAATGAATTTTGACGCTTTTAAGGTAAAAAATGATATAGTTGAATGGATTAAAAACTGGTTTGAGGAGAACGGCAAGGGCTGTAAGGGCGTTGTTGGCATATCCGGTGGTAAGGACAGCTCCGTTGTAGCTGCACTCCTTGTAGAGGCATTAGGCAAAGAAAACGTAGTGGGTGTGCTTATGCCTAAGGGTGAGCAGTTTGATATTGACGTAAGTATTGCTCTTTGTGAGTTTCTCCACATTAAATACTACACAGTTAATATAAACGATGCCTATAACGGCCTTATGAAGGAGCTTGAAAAAAGTGGCGTGGAGCTTAATACACAGGCGACAACTAATTTACCACCACGTTTGAGAATGGCAACGGTTTATGCCGTTAGCCAGAGCGTAAACGGCAGAGTTGCAAACACCTGCAACCTTTCTGAGGACTGGGTAGGCTACTCCACACGATATGGTGACAGCGTAGGTGATTTCTCTCCCCTTTCAATGCTTACCGTACAAGAAGTTAAGGCAATCGGCAGAGCATTAGGATTACCTGAAATGTTTGTTGAAAAGGTGCCTATAGACGGACTTTGTGGTAAAACAGATGAGGACAATTTAGGCTTTACCTATGCTACACTTGACAGATATATCCGTGAAGGGGTTTGCGAGGATGAAGAAATCAAAGCAAAAATTGACCGTATGCACAAAATCAATCAATTCAAGCTTCAGCTTATGCCTGTGTTCCCATACAAGCCGGAATAAAGCTGCCGGTTGCCGGTTGCCAGCGTAAAAGCAATTAGCAATTATACAATATACTCAATATAGAAAAAGGTCTGCGAAGCATAATGCCTCACAGATCTTTTTGTTTCGTATTTAATTTAAAGTAAGGCTTACAATATTCGGAAGCGAAGCTTCCCCGAAACTCCTAACTCCTAACTCCTCACTTACCTAAATATTGGCTTATCAATTAATGCAATATCTGTTTTCTTTGTGCCTTCAAGCTCAAGAACAACAATTTCATTTTCGTCTTTAAGCAAGCAACCGGGGAGGTAAAGTGTAAACTGTGGGCCCTTCTTAAGGAATCTGCCAAGGTTAAAGCCGTTCACGTAAACAACAGCATTTGAAAAGCCTCGCATATCAACAAAGGTATCAAGCTTTTCCTCTGCCTTGAAGCCGGCTTTAAGGAAAAGTGGTGCGCCACTTCTTTTATTTGAATACTTAACCTGTGGGGCTGTTTCCAAATCCATACAGTAAACTGTCCAATCCACAATTGCCTGACCACCGAGATAAATCTCATCAAGACCCTTTCGATCATAGATTCTTCTTGCATAGTTTACTCTGCCGAGAGCGTAAACAAGCACGTCAACTCTGCACTCACCATTGAAGGCAGGGATTTTAACGCTGAAGCTTTCATCGTAAAGAGCCTTACCCTTAAGCTCTGCTCTATCATAGATATGCTTGAGCTCACCATTTATGTAAACATATGCAATATCGTGCACACCGAAGGCATTAAGCTCTGTGTCGCCATAGTTACCCTTTAAAACTGTGCTGTAGAGGATTGCGCCACTATACTGGTCATAGCACTCCATATACTGTGGAATATGTGATTTTTTGCGACGTGCAAAGGATTTATAAACCTTCTGCAAGTCTGCAAATTCCGTGAATTTGATTTTGCCGAGGGTTTGTGTTTTTGAATCCTCCGGTAGCTCCGGAAGCTCCTTACCAAGCTTCTTTGCCATTCTGTCTCTTAAAACAAAGTACTTCTCTGTGTATGCACCATTTTCCGAAAGAGGTGCACCATAGTCGTAGCTTGTGGTTGTCGGGCAATAGCAATCGTAGTAGTTTGCGCCGGAGGAGAAGCCGAAGTTCGTACCACCGTGGAACATATATAGGTTGAAGTTTGCATCCTCGCTGAAGAATCCGTCAAGGCTTCTGCCGAGAGTTTCCTCTGCATTGTCTGTGTGGTGCTTTGCTCCCCATTGGTCAAACCAACCACACCAATGCTCACCACACATAAGTGGCTTGTCGGGCTGGAGAAGCTTCAGGTCATTGAAACGATTTTCGTTGTAGCCACCAAAGTTTGCTACCATAAATTCCTCCGGTATACCACCGCCTGAGAAGAAATATCTGTCCTCACCATCAGAGGTAAAAAGCTGACAGGTAACGCCAAGCTCCTTCATTAAATCACGCAGCCAGTAGAGGTATTTCTTATCTCTGCCAAAGGAGCCGTATTCATTTTCCACCTGCATTGCAATAAGCTTACCACCATTTGATTCCTGGTACGGTAAAAGCTTCGGAATAAGCACCTTGAAGAAATCCTCAACTGCCTTGATATACTTTTTATCCCAGCAGCGAATACGTGTGTTTTTATCCTTAAGAAGCCATGAGGGGAGCCCACCGAAATCCCACTCTGCGCAGATATACGGACCCGGCCTTACAATTACATAAAGACCTAAATCCTGAGCAGTTTTAACGAATTTTTCGATATTAAGCATACCCGAAAAATCAAACTCGCCCTTTTTCTTTTCGTGGAAATTCCAGGGCACATAGGTTTCAACTGTATTAAGACCTGCTGCTCTTAGTTTAAGGAGCCTGTCCTCCCAGTATTCCTCAGGAATTCTGAAATAGTGCATTGCACCTGAATATATGTGGAACTCTTCTCCGTCCATATAGAATTTTTTATTCTTTATTTCAAGCATATTTAAACTCCTTTAAAGTATATTTGATTAAATCCGGGTTTCTTGTTGTTATGTTGTCGGGACCGTAGGAAATGATTCTGTACATCTCTGTATTCTTGTCTACCGTGAAAACAGAAACAAGCAATCCGTTTTCGTGAAAAAAGTCAACAAGCCTTCGTGATGCACTCCTATAGTTGAAGTTAATGCCTACAGCACCACACTCCCTAACCTTGTCCACAAGGCTCTGAAGATATTCCTCTGTGTGAGCAGAGGGCTTTTCAACTTTCATATTCAGGTAATATTCAACTGTTGGTGCCTGCTCCTTAACAGCCTTAACATCTCCCTCATTTATACCTGTGAAAAAGATTCGGTCTGCAATACCGTATTTATTTGCAAGCACCACTACCTTCTCAAGTGCCGTACAAACCTTCACGTCTACGTTCACACGAAGGTTTTCTATTTTGCTGATTTTCGCAAAGGCTTCTTCAAGAGTTACCTCTCCGCCAACAGGCTCATCGTGAGATAAAACAGGCTCTTTGTTTGTGTCAAAGCGCAAATCAAATTCAACGATTTGTGCGCCACACTCCACACCCACATCTATACACTCAAGCGTGTTTGGCTTGGTTTCGCAGCAGCCTGTGTGGGCAGTATACGTAAAGCCCGCGGGGATATTTGCTCGGGCAATATATTTATCTGTTTTTTTGTTTTTTGGAACAAAAACCACACCAAGAACTGATTTTATAACAAACTCTGCGCCCTTGATAATGGCGCCCGATATTTTCATTACAAATCACCTCACAAAAGAATTATACTTGCTTTTATTAGTAAATACAAATAAAAAATAAAAAACAGCAACTCAAACAAATGAGCTGCTGTTTTTTAGTGCAAAGTGTAAGGTGCAAAGCATAGTGCTTTGCACAACTAAGTTTGCCTAACGGCAAGTGAAGTTCACTAGAGTGGGTTAAGCGTATCCGAAACAGATTTTGGGATAGCATTTTCCACTCATATTTTGTTAAAATACTCGTAAATGAAGATACGTCGAGGGCGCCAGACCAAGCTATGCGCCAAATATCACAAATTATTCAACGGTAACGGATTTTGCAAGGTTCTTTGGCTTATCTATGTCACAGCCTCGTAACAGGGCTGTGTAGTAGCTTATGAGCTGTAGAGGAAGAACAAGGAGTGAGGGTCTGAAATAGGAACAAACATCAGAAACTGCAACAACTGTCCGACCTGACGAAGCAAGGGTTTGCTTGGCTTTATCGGTTATTACAAGCACTTTGCCACCTCTTGCCTCAACCTCACAGATATTACTGAGTGTTTTGGAAAATACTTTGCTTTCCCCTGCAACAGCTACCACCGGTGTGCCGTTTTCTATAAGGGAGATTGTGCCGTGCTTTAGCTCACCTGCTGCATAGCTCTGGGCATTAATATAGCTGATTTCTTTTAGCTTCAAGGCGCCCTCGCAGGCTGTGGCAAAGTCCTTAAGTCTACCCAAAAAGAACACGTCTCTCTGTTTACAGATTTCACCTGCAATCTTTTTACTGATTTCGTTTGTGGCTTCAAGAGTTTCTTTAACCTTTTCGGGTAAAAGAAGTAATTCCTTTACAAGCTTCTCTTCCTCCTCGGTGGTTATTTTGCCCCTGCCTTTGCCTATAAAAATCGCAAGAGCATAGAAGGCTGCAAGCTGTGCGCTGTACGCCTTTGTAGTTGCAACTGCAACTTCTTTTCCTGCCTTTGTGAATATTGCATTTTCACTTTCCTTTGCTATTATGCTATCCTGCACGTTTACAATTGAGAGAACCTGTGCACCATATTTTTTTGCAAGGCGAAGTGCTGCCAGGGTATCTGCAGTTTCTCCACTTTGACTCACAAAAACAGCAAGGGCTTCTTTACCAAAAAGCTGATGTGAATACCTGAATTCAGAGGCAATTTCCACCTGACATGGAATATCTGCAAGGCTCTCCAGCAGGTGCTTTGCCACAAGCCCTGTGTGATACGCAGAGCCACAAGCAACGATAATGATTTTCTCAAGCTTCTCCTGTAAAAATTCCTCGTCGAGATTTACATCAGGAAGCTCAATACTATCCATAGAAACGAGAGTAGCAATAGTATCCCTTATTGCCTTTGGTTGCTCTGCAATTTCCTTAAGCATAAAATGAGGATAACCTTCTTTAGAGATGCTGTTTTCCTTGCAGAATATCTCTTCTGATTTTTTTGATATTTCTTCTCCTCCAGCATCGAAAAACCTGATTTGATCGGGAGTAAATGAACATATTTCACCGTTCGAGAGCCTATAGCATTCTGTTGTTTTTTCTTCAACTGCACTTATATCCGAGGCAAGGTAGAAGCCACCATCACCCTTTAGCACAACAAGAGGGCTCCCACTTGCCGCACCAAAAACTGTGCACGGAAAATCCTTGCAAAGAATACCGAAGGCATAAGTGCCCTTAAGTACGGCAAGTGCTTTTGCAATAGCAGACACAGGCTCCCCTGTATAATATTTTTCAAGAAGGTGGGCAAACACCTCTGTATCTGTTTGTGATTCAAAGTGTGTGTCTATTGACAGAAGCGTTTTCTTGATTTCGCTACTGTTCTCAATTATGCCGTTGTGCACCACACAGAAAAGACCCGACACGCTTTTGTGAGGATGAGAATTCTCCTCACTGGGCTTACCATGGGTTGCCCAACGGGTGTGTCCTATTCCTGTATTACTCTTAATCTCTTTAGCTGTTACTATTTTATCTAATTCGGCAATCTTGCCTACAGCACGGATTCTTGATAATTTTTCGTTTTCGAAATATGCAATGCCTGCCGAATCGTAACCCCTATACTCCAACCTTTTAAGTCCGTTCAATAAAACGGGGGCGCACGTCTTTTGACCGGAATATCCGATAATACCACACATTTTTATTACTCCTTTGTGTCTGTATTTTTTATAATTTTTTGAAAAAATACCTTAATTATGCAAATGCATAAAAATCCTGTTTTTTTATTGCTAAATACTGTCATAATTTTTTATGGTCGGTTTGTTCTTTATGTTCAAATATTTTGTCGTACTTATATATGAAATGTTATCTTTATTATTAATCAGAGGAGAAAGTCAAATGGATTTCGAAAGCTGGAAGGGTTTCGAAGGCGGAACCTGGAAAAAAGAAGTTAACGTCCGTAGCTTCATAAAGCACAACTTCACACCATACGATGGTGACGAAAGCTTCCTTGTAGGACCTACTCAGGATACTCTTGATTTATGGGACCAGGTATTGGAGCTTTCAAAGCAAGAGCGTGAAAAGGGTGGCGTGTTGGATATGGACACAAAAATCATATCCACAATCGTTTCTCACGGCCCTGCATATCTCAATAAAGACAAGGAGAGAATTGTTGGCTTCCAGACAGACAAGCCCTTTAAACGTGCTCTTATGCCGTATGGTGGTATACGTATGGCCGAAAAGGCTTGTAAGGACAACGGCTACGAGCTTGACCCTACAGTTAAGGAGTTTTTCACCGTTCACAGAAAAACTCACAACGCAGGCGTTTTCGATGCATACACTCCTGAAATGAGAGCTTGTCGCTCAAGCCACATCATCACAGGTCTTCCTGATGCATACGGCAGAGGAAGAATTATCGGTGACTACAGAAGAGTTGCTCTTTATGGTATAGACAGACTTATTGAGGATAAATATGAGCAGAAGGAAACAACTCGTACTGCCATGTATTCTCAGGTTATCCAGGAAAGAGAAGAGCTTTCTGAGCAGATTCGTGCCCTTGAGGACCTTAAGAAGATGGCTCTTTCCTATGGTTTTGACATTTC
Source organism: Acutalibacteraceae bacterium (assembly GCA_045534355.1). Classification (GTDB taxonomy): domain Bacteria; phylum Bacillota; class Clostridia; order Oscillospirales; family Acutalibacteraceae; genus DTU089. The sequence goes on along the minus strand of JAZSJL010000178.1, from coordinate 2,485 downwards.
AAAGCCTGCAAAGGATACAAAAGAAGCTATTCAGTGGCTCTACTTCGGCTACCTTGGTGCTGTTAAGGAGCAGAACGGTGCTGCAATGTCTTTAGGAAGAACATCTACCTTCCTTGATATTTATGCAGAGCGTGACCTTAAAAACGGAGTTTATACAGAAACAGAGCTTCAGGAAATGGTTGACCACTTCATAATGAAGCTTCGACTTATTAAATTCGCAAGAACACCTGAATACAACGACTTGTTCTCAGGTGACCCACAGTGGGTTACAGAATCCATCGGTGGTATGGCTATTGACGGCAGACATATGGTTACAAAGATGTCCTACAGATATCTTCACACTCTTGAAAATTTAGGTGCTGCACCTGAGCCAAACCTTACTGTGCTCTGGTCTACACAGCTCCCTCAAAACTTCAAGAGATTCTGTGCAAGGATTTCAATTGAAACCTCATCTGTCCAATATGAAAACGACGACCTTATGCGCTTCCACCACGGTGACGACTACGCAATCGCCTGCTGTGTTTCATCTATGGTTGTTGGTAAGGAGATGCAGTTCTTCGGCGCAAGAGCAAACCTTGCAAAGTGCCTTCTCTACGCTATAAACGGTGGTATAGATGAAATTTCAGGCAAACAGATTGCTCCCGAATACAGACCTATTACAAGTGAATACCTTGATTATGATGAGGTTATGCAGAAGTTTGAGGCTATGATGGAGTGGCTTGCAAGAGTTTACGTACACACACTTAACATCATCCACTATATGCACGACAAGTATTGCTACGAAAAGCTTCAGATGGCTCTTCACGACAAAAAGGTAACACGTTGGTTTGCTACGGGTATTGCAGGTCTTTCTGTTGTTGCAGACTCTTTGTCAGCAATCAAATACGCAAAGGTTAAAACCATCCGTGATGAAAACGGAATTGTTGTTGATTACCAGGTAGAGGGTGACTTTCCTAAATACGGCAACGATGACGACAGAGTTGACAAGATTGCTTATGATATTGTACACAGATTTATGACACACATCAGAAAGCACCACACCTACAGAGACGGTATTCCTACAACCTCTATTCTTACAATCACATCAAACGTTGTGTACGGCAAGAATACAGGTGCTACACCGGACGGCAGAAAGCGTGGTGAGGCCTTCGCACCGGGCGCAAACCCAATGCACAGGAGAGATACTCACGGCGCAGTTGCTTCACTTGCATCTGTTGCAAAGCTTCCGTTTGTGGATGCACAGGACGGTATTTCAAACACCTTCTCTATCATCCCCGGTGCTTTAGGTAAGGATGACAGAATCTTTGCAGGCGATATTGCAGTTGATATTGACTGCTGTTCTACAGGTGCTTGTGGCACTCCTACTCTCTTTGAGGGTCTGGATGCTGACCAGGACTAAATAAATTTTAAATTAAAGGAGATTTACTATGGCTGCTACAGAAAACCAGATAGATAACCTTGTAAGCCTTCTTGACGGATATGTTCAAAAGGGCGGACACCACCTTAACGTAAATGTTTTTACTAAGGAAACCTTGCTTGATGCTCAGGCACATCCTGAAAAATACCCACAGCTCACAGTCAGAGTCAGTGGGTATGCCGTAAACTTTATAAAGCTTACAAAGGAACAGCAGGATGAGGTTATTTCAAGAACCTTCCACGACCAGATTTAAGTATGGAAGGCTTCATTCACTCCAAGGAATCCTTTGGCACAGTTGACGGGCCCGGCATAAGATACGTTGTTTTTATGCAGGGCTGTCCCATGAGGTGCCTTTACTGCCACAACCCTGATACATGGGAAATTGGTACAGGCGAAAGAGTAACGGCAGAGGAAATTCTTACAGAGTACAACAAAAACATTTCATTCTACAAAAACGGAGGCATCACCGTTACTGGCGGTGAGCCTCTTTTACAGATTGATTTTATAATCGATTTATTCAGAAAAGCGAAGGAACAGAATATTCACACCTGCATAGATACCTCAGGCGCTACTTACAACCCCAACAATACAGAGTGTGTTGAAAGGTTTAGAGAGCTTGTAAAATATACTGACCTTGTAATGCTCGACATAAAGCACATAGACCCTGAAAAGCACAAGGCTCTCACAGGAATGGATAACAAAAACATTCTTGCCTTTGCGAAATTTCTCGAAGAAAAAAATGTGGCGTTATGGATACGACACATAATTGTCAGGGGCTATACAGACGATAAAGATGACTTAATACGCTTAGGTGAATTTATCGGCAAGCTTAAAAACTTAAAGGCTCTGGATGTTTTGCCTTACCACACAATGGGTGTAGGCAAATACAAGGAGCTTAATATCCCCTATCCCCTCCAAGGGATTGAGCCTTTACCTGTGGCAGAGGCTGTTTCTGCCAAGGAGCACATTCTCTCAGGAATCAGGCAAGTAAGGAAATAGGGCTTTCGGGGCTACGCCGTAATTTCAGATGCCAGATGCCAGATACCAGATGCCGGATACCAGATGCGA
>JAZSJL010000061.1:0-3452 GCA_045534355.1 Acutalibacteraceae bacterium | reverse complement strand
ACGCCAAAGGCGTGGAGGAAGGGGGACCGTTCTCCGATTAAACAGTTGTTTTAATAAGCTATACCACGGGTGATAAAATTGCTATTAAAACTAAGTTTGGGCGGAATGGTGGATGGTACACCACAGTGAAATAAAATAAATAATGAAAATTGTAAGGGACGGATTTCAGCCGTCCCCGATGAGGTTATTGTTTACTTTCGGGCGGGCTAAAATCCCGCCCTTACTGTTGTTTTATCCAACTGAAGAATAACAACAGCAAGGGTACCACCCACCACCTACGGTGGTCCCCCCTCCTCCAAACCTTCGGTTTGCAAGAGGGTCAGGCTGTCGCTTTTATTTTAGTGAAGGGTATAGGTAAGAGAACTACCCACCACCACGCCAAAGGCGTGGTCCCCCTCTCTATTTGCTGAAGCAAACAGGGATGTAAAGGCTATCGCATCACTTTAAATTTTGCGAAGCTTATAATGTTCGGAAGCGAAGCTTCCTCTTAACTCCTCACTCCTAATTCCTAATTAAAAAAGAAGGCTCATTTGAGCCTTCTTTTTTCATATCAATCTTATTTCAATTCCTCGAATTTCGGCATTATGTAGGTGGTTGTTGAGAAGAACATTACCTTCATTTCACCGTAGGAGTATTCGTTAAGAGCTTTGTCCTCGCTTGCTCGTTTTGAGTTTAACTCTCTGTCTATAGAGTAGATGGCAACAAGTGTGCTTTTGTTTCTTACAAGTGAACCGTCTGCATTTTCGGTGCCGTCGAACTCTAATACAATATTGCTGTCGTTTTCAGGCACTGTGTACAGGGCAACCAACTTTTTTGCATCTACCCCGTATTTTGAGGCGATTGCAGAAATATATCTGTTGTCTGCCAGGTCAGAAAATGCCATTTCACCTGTTTTTTCTACAGAAATAGAGGGCTTTGGTGCTGTGGTGCTCTCTGTTGGGGGCTCTGTTGGTGTGGGCACGGTTGCAAGCTCTGTTGTGGGCAAGGTTTCCGCTATGGTAGCTTCAAAGGTTATTTCCTCTTGTGTTGTTTGTGGTGCTGTTGTGGGTGCTTCGGTATATTCCCTTGTGTTTAAAGGTAGTGAGCAAGCAGGTATAACATTATCGGGAGTTTTGTTGTTTTCTTTACCACACGAGCACAGGCAGAATATAAATACAAAGCACACGGTGGTGCAAATAAACTTTTTAATCATCAGGCTACCTCCAAGCAGATTCTGAAAATATATTATCATAAAAGTACAATAAGTGCAATCTAAAGATTTATCTTGCATTTAATTATAATAGTATAGTATAATTAACCTGTATAATTATGAAAAGTTGGTGAGCGTTATGTTCTTATGTCCTCAGCCGAAAAAGCTGGAGCTTCAGGGTGGGTATTACTATTTCCCCGTTGACTCACAGCCATTTTGTTTTGAAAAAATTACACCTCTCCTTGCACAGAAGGAGAGCTATCGCATTGAAATAGATGGTGAGGGTGTGCACATTGAGGCAGCCGATGAGGCAGGACTTTTCTACGCAAAGGTAACACTTCGTCAGCTTATGAAAAACTACAGAGGTTGCTTGCCATACATATATATTTACGACGAGCCACAGTATTACTATCGTGGCTTTATGATAGACTCCTGCCGTCACTTTTTCACAGTAGAAGAAATTAAAAAGGTGATTGAAGCAGCAGCTTATTTTAAATTTAATAAATTTCATTTCCACCTTACCGATGACCAGGGCTTCAGAGTGGAAATCGAGTCTTATCCACAGCTGACAGCAGTTGGCTCTGTAAGGTATGGCTCCCACTTCGGCAAGGCTCACCGGGATGAAGAGCCTTACGGTGGCTACTACACAAAATCAGAGCTTAAGGATATTGTAGAATTCTGCAAGGAGCGTCACATAGAGGTTATTCCCGAGTTCGATATACCCGGTCACACAAGCGCTGTGCTTTCTGCAATGCCCGAGCTTTCCTGCACAGGCGAGGAAATTACTCCAAAAACAACAGCAGGTGTTTTCCCTGACGTGCTTTGTGTAGGAAATGAAGCTGCGTTTGATGTTGTGCACGCTGTTTTGGATGAGCTTTTGGAGATTTTTCCAAGTAAGTATATCCACATTGGTGGCGATGAGGTGCCAAAGGCTCATTGGAATGAATGTGCAAAGTGTCAGGCAAAGAGAGAAGAGCTGGGGCTTAAAACTATGGAGGAGCTTCACGGCTGGTTTTCCTCTGAAATAGCACACTACCTTAAAAAGAAGGGTAGAAGGGCTATTTGCTGGAACGAATCAATCAAGGCAGGTAACGTTGAAAACGACAACATCACCGTTGCCTGGTGGATGGATAAAACAGATGCATCGGTTAAATGGGCAAATAGCGGAGCACCTGTAATTATTGAACATTTTTCACCCTACTATGTAGATTACCCACACGGAATGCACTCCTTGAGGGATATTTATATGAAGGACCCACAGAAAACAAGGGGTCTTACAGATTTAGGTAAGGGCTCAATTGTTGGTATTGAAAGCCCTGTGTGGACAGAGTACATAACAGATTTTAAAAAGCTTAACGAAATGTGCTTCCCAAGGTGGATGGCAGTTGCCGAAAGAGCTTGGAATCAGGAGAGTAAGCCCTTTGCAGATTTCCTCAAAACATCACAGTTTTTCTGCGATATACTTAAAGAGATGGGTATTACTCCTGCATCGGAGAGCGAGTGGAATATTCTTCCTCACACAAGGCTTGAGCAGACTCTTGGCTTTGTTAAAAACAACATCAGCACACAGATTATTAAAGATTTTTTCAGAGGTAAGAAGAAATGATAAGCTATTCCGTTATCGGTACGTCGTGGATAACAAAATCCTTTATTTCGGGTGCAGAGCTTTGTGAGGAGCTTTTTCTCGACGGCGTATACTCACGCTCTCCCGAAAAGGGTGAGGCGTTTGCAAAAGAGGTTGGCGCCAAAAGAGCCTTTGTATCCTTCGAGGAGCTTTTAAATAGTAATACACAGCTTGTGTACGTGGCATCTCCTAACGTGTGCCACTATGAGCAATGCAAGGCTCTTCTCAATAACGGAAAGCACGTTATTTGCGAAAAGCCCATTACAATAACGGCAGAGGAATTTTTGGAGCTTTGCTCTCTTGCAGAGGAAAAGGGTCTTGTTTACTTTGAGGCTATAATGTATATGCACTCTCCGGCGAGGAAAACCCTTAAGGATGCAGTAGCATCAATCGGCAATATCCGTAGCGCAAGCTTTGATTTTTCACAGCTTTCTTCAAAATATAAAGCACTTGTAAACGGTGAGCTCCCTAATATATTTAATCCCGAAATGAAAACGGGAGCCTTAAACGATTTGGGCGTTTACTGTGTTTACCCTGCTGTGGATTTATTTGGTGAGCCGGAGGAAATTATTCCTTCACAGCATTTTCTTTTCACAGGTGCAGACGGCTGTGGCAGTGCAATTTTTAAGTACAGCGATA
>JAZSJL010000368.1:0-2117 GCA_045534355.1 Acutalibacteraceae bacterium | reverse complement strand
TCCGTCTGTACTACTGTGGTATGAGAGGTATTAACCTTTTAGCTGACCTTACAAACTACATTATGCTTGAAATGGGTCAGCCTACACACGCTTTTGATGCAAACAAGATTGAGAAAATAGTTGTTGACACACCAAAGGCAGATTGCAAATTTACAACTCTTGATAACACTCAAAGAGATATTACAACAGACACACTTCTTATTCAGAATGGTGAAACACCTGTTGCTATTGCAGGTATTATGGGTGGTCTTGATTCTGAAATTGTTGGTGACACAAATGCCGTTGTACTCGAATGTGCAAACTTTGACGGTGTTTGCGTGCGTAAGTCATCTTCACGATTGGGTCTTCGTACAGATGCTTCTGCAAGATATGAAAAAATGCTTGACCCTGAAATGACTGTTACTGCTGCAAAGCGTTTTGCATACCTTCTTCAAAGCATTGATGAGGGCGCAAGGGTTGCTTCACAGCTTACAGACGAATACGTAAGAAAATACCCTGAAATCACAATTTCCTTTAACAAGGCATACGTTGATAAGTACACAGGTATTGACATCAGTGAAGAAAGAATTGTTAAAACTCTTACAGCACTCGGCTTTGGTGTAGAAAAGATTGGTGAGGATTTCACAGTTAAGGTTCCCTCCTTCAGAGCTACAAAGGATGTTACTATCAAGGCAGATATTATTGAAGAAATTACTCGTATCTACGGCTACGATAATTTCAGCATTATCACCACAAAGAGTCCTCTTAAGCCTGTAGAAGATTCCCCTGTTCGTTCACAGAGCAACGAAATCAAGGATATTCTTGTTAAGCACTTTAACCTTCACGAGGTACACTCCTACATTTGGGGTGACGTAAGAAAATACAAGAAGTTAGGCATTGAGGTTGAGGACAACGTTAAGGTTCTCAATATCGAAAGCTCCGACAACGGCACTATCAGAAACTCTATGATTCCTACCCTTCTCCTTGCAGTATCCGAAAACAAGGATTACGGCGAAAGCTATGGTATTTTCGAAATAGGCAGAGTTGTTAAGGGTATCAGAGCTGACGGAACTGCAAATGAACGCAGAAGCCTTGGTATTGTTCTTTATGATAAAACAATAAGCGAAAAAGAGCTTTTCTTCAAGGCAATTACTGTTATAAACAACCTTTTCTCGCAAATCAAGCACAAGGATGCAGTACTTAAAAAGGTGCCTGCTGTTCACGCATATGAGCACCCAAAGAATACTGCTGAAATCTCCTGCGACGGTATTGTTGTTGGTACACTTCATACCCTCCACCCAACAAACGCACAGAAGCTTGATAAGGTTGGTAAGGCTGTATGTATTGAAATTGACGTTGATGCATTCGTAGAAGAAATCAACGGTGCTAACATCAGCTTCACAGAGCCATCTGCACAGCAGTCGACATACTATGATTTATCGTTGATTCTCAAAGCAGGCGTTACCTTTGCCCGGATGTCGGAATGCTGGAACAGCTTAAATTTACAGGAGCTTGAAAGCGTTAAGATAATCGATACCTACGAAAACGATACTATTAAGAGTATTACAATCCGTTTCAACTTCTCTGCTAAAGACAGAACTCTCGAAATGGAAGAGGTTCAGGGCTGGATTAACGCAATTCTCGAAAATCTTAACAGCATCGGAATTGAATTAAGAGCATAATTAATTTTTTATTAATAAATACTTATTGTTTTTTGGTAAAAAATCGTATATAATATTAGAAATACATCAGGAGGTGTTTGTATGACAGATAAAACAATACAATTCACAATCAGCGATGAGCACGAAAAGGAAATGCGTGATATTCTTGTTGCAGTTTATAACGCTTTGGTTGAAAAGGGCTATAACCCAACCAGTCAGCTTGTAGGTTATATACTGTCTGAAGACCCTACCTACATCACTACACACAACAATGCTCGCAGCTTAATTCGTAAAATTGATAGAGATGAGCTTCTTCAGGTTCTTCTTAAATCATACCTTAAGAACTAATCTCATAAAAGGAGTGTCCACTTTGGCAGATAAACAAACAAGCTTTCTTACATACAAGGGTAAGCCCCTTGTTCGTAAAGGAAATACTATTTATTACGGCAATATGAGTGATCCATTCGTTATATTCCT
>JAZSJL010000292.1:0-1552 GCA_045534355.1 Acutalibacteraceae bacterium | reverse complement strand
ACCCCATACGGCACCTGCAACGATGCTTGATATGACGATTACGGCAATAAGAACAGGGTAGCTGAGTGTTTCGCCAAACTGAATCATACAGAATATGGCAGCAAGACCACCCATAAGAGCCTGTCCTTCGGCACCACAGTTCCAGAACTTCATTTTGAAGGCAGGGGTGAGTGCAAGTGCAAGGCACAGAAGGATTGCAATTTCCTGTAAATACTTCCAAAGCATTGTTGTGCTACCCTCAAGCAGTCTGCCGAAAACGCCCTGGAACATAATCTGGTACGTTTCACCAAGTGGCTTTTCGGTAATTGCCATTGAAAGGAGTCCTACAATAAAGAAGCCGATAACAACTGTTGCACCACGAATGAGCCACGCCTTGCCTGCAGGCATATCATCTCGCTTAACAACGTGAAAAAACGGCTCACGATGTTTTACTTCAGCATTTTTAGCCATTGTTATTCTCCTTTCATTAGTCCTTTGGTTTAGTCATAAGCAGACCGATTTCTTCTTTAGTAGTGTTACGTGCATCCACAATGCCTGTGATTTTACCTGAGCCTATAACCATAATCCTGTCGCAAAGCTCAATAAGCACGTCAAGGTCCTCACCTACAAAGATGATAGCAACACCCTTTTCCTTCTGCTCATTGAGAAGGTTATAAATCATATAAGAGGAGTTGATGTCAAGACCACGTACAGGGTACGCAACCATGAGTACAGTAGGTGAAGCAGCAATTTCACGACCAACAAGCACCTTCTGAACGTTACCACCTGAAAGACGGCGTACAGGTGTGCTTGCGCTTGGGGTTACAACCTCAAGGTCGCTTATAATCTTCATAGCAAGGTCTTTAGGCTTTTTGCGTTTAAGGAAGAAGGAGTGTCCCTTTGTGTAGCTACGGAGCATCATATTGTCTACAATATCCATATTACCCACAAGACCCATACCTAATCTGTCCTCAGGCACGAAGGAGAGACGTACACCCATTTGCCTTATCTGAACGGGTGTTTTGTCACGAAGGCTCTCTTTTTTGCCAGTTTTGGGGTCGAAATAGAATATATCACCATATTCAAGCCTTTGCAGACCTGCAATGCTTTCTAATAATTCACGCTGACCTGAGCCTGCAATACCTGCAATACCCAGTATTTCGCCACTCTTTGCAGTAAAGGAAACGTTGTCAAGCATTGTAGTGCCAACCCTGTCTACACAGGTGATGCTGTTGACAACGAGCCTGTCTGCAGTATTTTGTGGCTCGTTGCGTTGAATGTTAAGGTCAACCTTCTTGCCAACCATCATTTCAGTAAGCTCTGCCTCACTTGTTTGGGCAGTATTTACTGTACCAACGTATTCGCCCTTACGGAGCACGGAAACTCTGTCTGAAAGGGAAAGCACCTCGTGGAGCTTGTGGGTGATGATGATAATGCACTTACCATCATCTCTCATACGGCGAAGAATTTGGAAAAGCTTTTCTGTTTCCTGTGGGGTAAGCACGGCTGTAGGCTCGTCGAGTATGAGAATATCTGCACCTCTGTAGAGTACCTTTATAATTTCAACCGTCTG
>JAZSJL010000257.1:0-2404 GCA_045534355.1 Acutalibacteraceae bacterium | reverse complement strand
AAATTGATTTTTCCCGATTATTATACTGTTAATATACTGTAAATATGGTAATGTTATGTAAAATAATCGTGTTTATGGTTAAATTATAGCACGAAAAGGATAAAGATAGAGTAAAGTGTACGTGAATAAATTTGCTCTAATGTAAATTCTATGTAAACAATAAGGGGATTTAATTTTAGAAGCTGTTATTTTTTGAACAGACTGAGTAAGCTACGGGAGTAATAAGCTTTTTTGCTTACAATGACTATATGCTTGAACTCGTAGCATTCCTCGCAAAATTCAAGTTCCTCGGATAGTATAAAGTCTTTCTCTTTAAAATTTGTTTCGCTGATTTTATTCAGACATTCCATACAAAATTCTGCCATAACAATCATCTCCTGACGCGACACCAACGATTGTTGGTATATTGAACATTTTAATTCTATATACTTGTTTTGTCAAGAACAATTGTAGGTGATGTTTATGAGAAAAGTTTTAGCTGAGAGATTAAAAGAGTGCAGAAAAGCAAAAGGGTATACGCAGCTTCAGGCGGCTGTGTATTGCGATATTACAGAAAAAACATATCAGAATTATGAGCTTATGACACGTGAGCCCAAAATTGAGATACTTATAAGAATTGCAGATTTATATGATGTTTCGATTGATTATCTTGTAGGAAGAACAAACACTAAAAAATAACAGCAAGGAGATTTAACGCCTTGCTGTTATTTTTTATCCGAAGAAGCAACCGCCGATATGGCAATAGCCCTGGGGGTTTTTCTCTAAATATTTCTGGTGATATTCCTCTGCGGGGTAGAAGTTACGAAGTGGCTCGATTTCTACAACAACCTTTTCGGTGTTTTCTGCCTGGATATTTGCTGTTACTTCGTTTATAACCGCGAGCTCTGCCTCGTCCGTGTAGTAAATACCTGTGCGGTAGCTTCTGCCTTCGTCCTCGCCCTGCTTGTTGAGGCTCGTGGGGTCAATAACAACATAATATTTTTCGAGGATTGATTTAAGAGAGATAACGTTTTCATCATATACAACCTCAACAGTTTCGCTGTGGTCTGTTACCTGACTCTTTACCTCCTCATAGGTGGGGTTTTCAGTTTTGCCGTTTGCGTAGCCCACACAGGTTTCCAAAATGCCCTTGAACTGGTCCATATACTTCTGCATACCCCAGAAGCAGCCGCCTGCAAGATATATTTTTTTCATAAAATCACCTCATTAAAGTGTGTTTTCAAGATTATTTCTTATTGCCTTTAAGAAGTCTACGGAGTTAACAGAGGTTGTTTCGCCTTCTGCAAGAAGGGCTAAGTCCTTTGTAACAATGCCGCTTTCAATTGTGTCAATGCAAGCCTTTTCCAATTTGTCTGCAAAATTAACAAGGTCGGGTGTGTTATCGAGCTCGCCACGCTTACGGAGAGCACCTGTCCACGCAAAGATTGTTGCGATGGGGTTTGTGCTTGTTTCCTCACCCTTTAAGTAGCGGTAGTAGTGGCGTGTAACCGTACCGTGAGCTGCTTCGTATTCAAAATTGCCGTCGGGAGAAACGAGAACACTTGTCATCATTGCAAGTGAGCCGAAGGGTGTGGAAACCATATCGCTCATAACGTCGCCGTCATAGTTTTTACAAGCCCAGATAAAGCCGCCTTCACTTCTTATTACACGTGCAACGGCATCGTCAATAAGCGTGTAGAAGTATTCGATACCGGCTTTATCAAACTTTTCCTTATATTCTTTTTCAAAAATATCCTGGAAAATTAATTTAAAGGTCTGGTCGTACTTTTTGCTGATTGTGTCCTTTGTACTAAACCACAAGTCCTGCTTGGTGGAAAGGGCATATTCAAAACAGGATTTTGCAAAGGAAATAATGGAGGAGTCCTTATTGTAAAGACCCTGAAGAACACCGGGGCATTCAAAGTCATAAATTGTTTCACGGAAAATTTCGCCTTCGTTGGTTGTGAACACTAATTCAGCCTTGCCTTCACTCGGTACGCGGTATTCTGTGCCCTTGTAAACATCGCCGTAGGCGTGACGGGCAATTGTGATAGGTGCCTTCCAGTTTTTAACTGCGGGAGAAACATTCTTAACTAAGATAGGCGCACGGAAAACTGTGCCGTCCAAAATTGCACGGATTGTGCCGTTGGGGCTCTTCCACATTTCGTGAAGCTTGTATTCCTCAACGCGCTGTGCGTTGGGTGTGATTGTGGCACATTTTACGCCTACGTGGTGCTTCTTTATAGCTTCGCCTGCCTCGAATGTAACCTTGTCGCCTGTTTCGTCACGGTGGGGGAGACCTAAGTCATAGTATTCTGTGTTTAATTCGACGAAGGGGGTAAGAAGTTCGTCCTTTATCATTTTCCAGAGAATTCTGGTCATTTCATCGCCGTCCATTTCGACGATGGGGTTTTTCATAATAATC
>JAZSJL010000282.1:0-2114 GCA_045534355.1 Acutalibacteraceae bacterium | reverse complement strand
CGTCTGTAACCTCCATAGCTTCTCTGCCAAACTTCTCGCACATACGAAGTCCGATTTCTGTTTTCTTGTCGTGGTAGGAAGGAAGGCAATGCATAAATATTGCATCTTCACCTGCGTTATCCATTAAAGTTTTGTTAACCTGGTATGCAGACAAATCGTTGATTCTTTCTGCCCACACGAGCTCAGGCTCACCCATTGAAACCCATATATCTGTGTAAATAACATCTGCATTTTTTGTTGCTTCAATAGGGTCCTCTATAAAGGAAAGTGTAGCGCCTGTCTGCTTTGCAATCTTTTTACATTCATCTACAAGCGCAGAATCAGGGAAATACTTTTGTGGAGCACAAGCTGTAAAGTTGAGACCCATTTTTGCACAGCCCACCATAAGTGAGTTACCCATATTGTACCTTGCATCGCCCATATAAACAAAGTTGATGCCCTTAAGTCTGCCAAAGCGTTCTTTAATAGTTAAGAAGTCTGCAAGAATCTGTGTGGGGTGGAATTCGTTTGTAAGACCATTCCACACAGGCACCTTTGAGTATTTAGCAAGCTCCTCAACAACCTCCTGACCGTGACCTCTGTACTCTATGCCATCATACATAGAGCTTAAAACACGTGCAGTATCTGCTATGCTTTCTTTTCTGCCAATCTGTGATGCAGTAGGGTCAAGGTAGGTTACGCCCATACCTAAATCCCTTGCAGCAACCTCAAAGCTACAACGTGTACGTGTGCTTGTTTTTTCAAAAATAAGAGCAATATTTTTACCCTTAAGTGTATCGTGAGGAATACCTGCCTTCTTTTTCTTCTTTAAATCTGCTGCAAGATTTATAAGATACTCTATTTCCTCAGATGTAAAATCCAATAATTTTAAAAAGTCTTTACCCTTAAGATTCATTTTATTCACCTCAGACACATGCTTTTTCAATAATATCTATTGCCTTCTCCAAATCCTCAAAGGAAATATTGAGTGGAGGAAGCAGACGAAGCTTGTTTTTTGCTTTTATAGGAAGTACACCATTTTCCTGGCAGTACTTTAAAACCTCATTAACGTCCTTAACTGTTTCAATGCCAAGCATCAAGCCAAGACCTGTAATGCTTTTTACACCCTCACAGGCAGAAAGACGTGAAATAATATATTCACTCTTTTTCTCTACCTCTGCAAGGAATCCATCTGTCAAACGGCTTACGATGCTACAAGCACCTGCAGCAGCAACAGGGTTGCCACCAAAGGTTGAACCGTGGGAGCCCGGAGTGTAGGTGTTCTCCACCTTTTCGAAAAGCATTGTTGCTCCTATAGGAAGTCCACCACCAAGACCCTTTGCAGTTGAAACAATATCAGGTGTAATACCGTATTTCATATATCCGTACATAGCACCTGTTCTGCCGTTACCCGTCTGTACCTCGTCAACAACGAGAAGCACATCATTTTCATTACAAAGCTGTGCAAGAGATTCAACAAAATCCTTTGAAAGTGGCACTACACCACCCTCACCCTGCACAGTTTCTATCATAATTGCAGCAACCTTATCGTTGGCAATATAGCTCTTTATTGCTTCAAGGTCGCCTGCATCTGCATAGAGAAAGCCTTCTGTAAGAGGCAAGAAATCCTTGTGGAAGGTCTCCTGACCTGTGGCTGCAAGTGTTGTAATTGTTCTGCCGTGGAAGGAGTTATTAAGAGTTACAATCTTATAATACTCCCCACCCTTTTTCTCTGCTGCATATTTACGGGCTGCCTTAATTGCACACTCGTTAGCCTCTGCACCGGAGTTTGAAAAGAACACCTTTTTTGCGCCTGTTTTTTCACAAAGAAGCTGTGCAAGCTCTGCACAAGGATAAGTATAGTATAAGTTGGAAGTGTGCTGAAGAGTCGTTAATTGAGCTGTGGTAGCCTTAATCCACTCATCATCACCAACACCGAATATACTTACTCCAATACCTGTGCCCATATCAATATATTCCTTGCCTTCACTATCATAAAGATAGCTACCCTTACCGGAGACAAGCTCTATAGGAAACCTTGCATAGGTATTCGCAACGTATTTTGTATCTAATTCTTTAATACTCATATTTAAACACCCTTTAGAGTGGGGTAAGCGTATCCGAAACGGATATAC
>JAZSJL010000127.1:0-9043 GCA_045534355.1 Acutalibacteraceae bacterium | reverse complement strand
TCCTGAAGCTGTGTGTCAGCTTAATGCAGATACGCCCTTCCAGCTCCTTGTTGCCACAAGGCTCTCTGCACAATGTACCGATGCAAGAGTAAACCTTGTAACCCCTGCCCTGTTTGAAAAGTACCCTACCGAAAATGAACTTGCCGAAGCACCCGTTGAGGACGTGGAAAACCTCATACACTCCTGTGGCTTCTACCACGGCAAGGCAAGGGATTTAGTGGGTATGGCAATTGCTGTGCGAGATACCTACAAGGGTACTCTCCCCGATACTATAGAGGAGCTGACAAAGCTCCCCGGTGTTGGCAGAAAAACAGCAAACCTTATTGTTGGTGACGTTTACAAAAAACCTGCTGTTGTAGCAGACACCCACGTAATACGAATTACAAATCTTTTAGGACTTACTGACTCAAAGGACCCCAAAAAGGTTGAGCTACAGCTTAAGAAAATACTCCCACCCGAGGAGAGCAACGATTTTTGCCATAGGATTGTACTCCACGGCAGAGCTGTTTGCATTGCAAGGCGACCCAAGTGCGCAGAGTGTATTCTCAAAGACGTTTGCAAAGGAAAGAAAGGGTAACGTATGAAAGCTACTAAAAAAATCATATGTGTTATTTTGTGTATAGCAATAATATTTTCATTTTCGGCTTGCTCCATTGGTGCCACAAACGGACTTTTTACCGTTGGTGTGCTTGATAACGTACATTCCTTTGACCCACTAAAAGCTGAAAGTGATATAGAAAAAATACTGTCCACAAACTGCTTTGAGGGGCTTTTGCGCTTCGATGAAAACGGTAGCCTTGACCTTGCAGGTGCTACTGCCTACACAGTAGGTAAAAACGGCACCTCGTACACCTTTAAGCTTAACCCCGATGCAAGGTGGTATATTAGCAAGGGCGCAAAGGAAAGCTTTAAGCAGCTCAACGACGATAAGCTGCCTGAAACCATTACGGCACAGGACTACATATATGGTATAGAGTGCTTTCAAGAGAGCTTTCCTCATATTTTACAAAATATCAAAAGTATAGAAGCGACAGAGGAATTCACGTTGGTGCTCACACTTACAGCATCAGACTACGATTTACCCTACAAATTAGCTTCATACCCTATTTACCCTCGCAGTAAAACTTTTTGTGATGCTTTAGGCGAGAGCTTTGGTACAACACCTGACACTGTTCTCACAAACGGACACTACTATATAAAAAGCTCCGACCCTGCTGAAACAATTATGGAAAGAAGCTCTGACTATAGTGGTACTGCACGTACAATGAATAAGCAGATTGTACTCTACACCACAGGCGTTGAGGAGGCTTTAGAGGAGCGCTTCAACAACGGAAGCTACAGCGTTTATACAACAAGGGAGCTTGCTATGAATACTGCTATGGTGAACTACAGCGACGTGTGGGGCTTGTGCTTCAACTGTAAAACCACACTTGGTTCTTCCCATGCACTCCGTTCTGTTTTATTAAGCTCTGTAAACCTTGGTATAATAGACCTCCCCACCTTTGCAATCAGCAAGGCTGAGACGGTTATTTCACCTGATTACTTGTTAGGTGACGTGACGTATGCTGACTTTTCACCGGAGGCTACAAAGCTTAGCTCCGACACTAAAAAGGCACAAAGCACACTTGATGCATTAATGCAGAAATATAAAAAAGAATCATACACACTCAAATTTGCCGTGCCCACAGAAATGGAGAAGGCTGCAAAAAGCATTATAAAGGACTGGAAGGAGCTTTTTGGTGAAAAAATAAAAATAGAGCTTACAACCTTCGATAAAAAGAATGCTCAAGCTATTGCCGAAAAGGGTGAATATGAAATTGCTATTCTCCCACTTTCACCACAAAACAGAACTCCACAGAGCCTGCTTGACACAATTACCGGTGCACCCTGCTACTATGAGGGTAATATACTAAACAAAACCAAAGCTCTTTCACCAATAGCAGAGGACAGATTCAACGCCTACCACTCTGCTGAAAAAGCTCTTGTAGAAAGCAGTGTATTTATACCTTTATTCTACGAGGGTACAGCTCTAAAGCTTGCAGAGGATTTGCAGGGTATTTACATTGCAGACGGAGGAGAGCAAATATATTTCTATGGAGGGCACCGTATTAAATGAAAGTAAAAATATATAAAGCATTTTCGGTAATTCTTTTAGTAGCCGTAATGGTAACAATATTTGTTCTCTCCCACCAAAATGGTACCGAATCCACCGAAACAAGTAGCTTTGTGACGAAGCTGTTAGCTTTAATTTTCGGCAACAACATTCCCGAAGCAATTGTAAGAACCTTCGGTCACTTCAGCGAATTCTGTGCTTTAGGCTTCCTTATGATAAATTGTTTTTACGCATTTAAACAAAAGCTACAGCCCATACGCTCAATTCTGCTCTCCTGGGGCTACGCCTGGACCGATGAAATCCACCAGATATTCATTGACGGACGAGCCTTCCAGATATCCGACCTTTTAGTTGACCTTGCAGGTATACTCACAGGCTCGGTTATAATTGCAACAATAATTTTAATATCCATAAAAATTACAGACAAGAAGAAAAGCAAGGATCAAAATTGATTCTTGCTTTTCTTTTATTATTTGAACATTTCGTCAATATGTGCTTTAGTAGCCTGTGCCCATGGGTATTGGTCCATATACTTACCGAAGTATTTAACCTTTTCCGATTTACCACTTTCAAGCAGGTCGTAGTAATCGCAGGAAAATTTTGTTTTATCAATGCTTCGCTGGTTTCTGTTATCCACAAGTATTTCCTGAATACCTGCTTCCTCAAGGGTTGCTCTCAAGGAGCGCAAAACCTTCCTGAAAAGTGATTGCACAGTTTCATCGTAGGCTCTGCCCTCCCACAAAAAGCTGATTGCCTGCTCGGTGCTTACTACACCACCATTTCTGTCTACAAGCAATGCTAAAAGCTCCTTAGCTTTGGCACTTGAAAAATTTACGGATTTGCCATCTACAAAAACATCGAAATAACCGAAGGTTTTTATAAAAATATGGTTCTCGCTTACTGCATCCTTAATAAGAAGTGCTTTGTCGTACGCCCTCTTTATTGAATCCGGCTCATATGGCTTAAGCACATAGTCAACAGCATCTACACCGAATGCCTCAAGTGCATACTCACTGTAGCCTGTTGTGAATATGATTCGCACATTGGGTGAAAGCACTTTAATTCTCTTTGCAAGCTCAATACCCTTAATTATAGGCATTTCAATATCAAGGAACGCAATATCTACCTTGTTTTGTGCCACAAAGCTTAAAGCGTCCAACGGGTTATTGAATTTAATTATTTCATCCTCTATACCTAAATCTCTACAGGTATCCTCAAAATCCTCTAATGCGAGAAATTCATCATCTACAACTATTATTCTCATTGTGAATTCTCCTTTTGTTCTTCACACTTAGGTATTTTTATGGTAACTGTTGTACCTACGCCCACTTCACTTTTTATTTCTATAAATGCTCCCATTATTTCTTCAAGCCTTTTGCGAATATTAGCAACACCCACGTGTGAGCGACCATCGTTTTTCTTTTCGTTTATATCGAAGCCTACGCCATTATCCTCTACAGATATTATAACGTAGCTGTTTGTTTCAATGGTTTTAATTGTAACAGTTCCACCCTCCGGCCTTTGGTTTACGCCGTGCTTGATTGCATTCTCCACAATGGGCTGTAGAGTAAGTGGTGGAATAGTAAAATCAACCACCTGTATATCATATTCAATTTTCAGTCGGTCACCAAAACGGAGCTGTTCTATATCAACGTAATTCTTAACGTGGTCAAGCTCCTTTGCAAAAGGAATAGGCTCCTTCTGTGTTAAGGAATCCATATTACTTCTCAGGTAATTGGAAAATTTAACAACTGCACCCTCTGCAGTCTTTGGATCCTTTTTGATTAAGTACTTTATGGTGTTAAGGGCATTGTATAAGAAGTGTGGCTGTATCTGGCTTATCATAAGCGTGATATTCAGCTCACTCAATTCCTTTTCAAGCTCTGCCGTTCTTTGTGCCCTCCTGTAGGTGTTAAGTGTGTCTGAAATATGCACGAAAAGCATAAGTGAAATAAACAGGAAGCAGGCTACAGGCATCACAAAGGAAACCGAAGCAGAAATAAAACCACTTATATGCAGGTTATCGGTTACAAGAGCAGCTGCCGTAATACAGTAGAAAACAAGATACTGCACAGCAAATTTTTTCTTTTTGACAATTGCATCAGATAGCTTATAAATCATATACACGTCAAAGAAATATGCAACGGACTGTATACGCATATACGCCTTCGTAATGTAAATATAGTCGTAAGTAAAATACGGAACAAATGCACACACAAGGAATACAGCTGAAATAAAGCTGAGTGTTATATGGCTTATTTTAAGCCCCAATACATTTACAAGATGCATAAGCATACAAAGCTTTATTATATACGTAGAAACGTATATCAGCGACATCATAATTTCGTAGTTGATATTACCGAAAAGATTATGAGAAATTATGTAGCCTTCATTTGATATGAGCATTCTGAAAATGAAGGTTAAGCACAACAGCACAAGCCATATCTGGTCTGACATATCCTTACGCATCAAGCCTATGGCTATTGCACCAACACCGAAAAATGCAACAATACCCACAAGCACAAAGCGTGCTGCGATTGAGCCTAAAAAATCATCCTGATAACTGGAATAGTCGGATAAAACAGGTGCCGATGTCAAGCCACTTGAATAGTCACAGGTTACCTCAACTACAATTTCGTGCATATCGGGGGTATTGGGGAGTACAATTGGCTCCGTATACACGTCTACGTCGTTTTTGTACCTTTCCTCCTCTGCCTGAATGGAGCGATTTGAGAAAACAAGCTCACCATTGATAAACACCTTACATTCACCGGGAAGATTTTGTACGCTGACTATCATCGGTTTTGTTGAGTCAAGCTTTTTTATGTATGCACGATAGCTGGCAATACCACCATTGGGGAGCTTTTTACCGTCTATTTCGTACCCCGTCCACGAGGAAGGTATTTCAACGTACAAATCAGGCTGTGAGCTTGATACACCGTCGCTAACCAGGTGCTTACCCCAATGAAACTCCCACTCACCTGCAAGCAAGACGCTTTCGCCGTCACCGAAATCGTAATCTTCAACGTTTACTATGGCAGACGTCATTTTTAGATTATTGAAAACACTTGGATTAATATAACTGATAAATGGCAGAATAATACAGATAAGCGCCGTTACCATAACAGTAACGAAGAAAAGCACGTTTCTTTTAAAGGTTTTTGACATAATCCCACCACCTAAGCTATATATTTATATACCCTTAATTATATAGCACAAACGAGAATAAATCAACACTATATTGAGAATGCTTCGGTACTTTTTCGTTACCCCAAACAACAAATCCCAACAAAAAGCAATTGTTGAAAAGTTTGCGCATATATGGTAAAATATTATGAATGAGGTGTTTTATATGATAAAAAACGTTAAACGCTTAGAAATTTTAAATAACCTTTTAGAAAAAGGTGTTGAAATCCCCTGCTTCGATGGTATAATAATTGACCCTACCGTAAAAATCGGTGAAGGCACAATCATTATGCCCTCTACGGTAATTCTTGGTGAAGCAAAAATCGGCAAGGGCTGTGTAATCGGTCCTAACTCATACATTGTGAATACTACTGTGGGTGACAACACAAAGCTTAACAACACACAGAGCTTTGATGCTGTAATTGGCGACAACGTTACTGCAGGTCCCTTTGTGCATATACGCCCCAACACACAAATTGCCGACAACGTGCATATAGGTAACTTCGTTGAGGTTAAAAATTCTGTTGTAGATGAGGGAACAAAGCTTCCTCACCTGCTATATGTCGGCGACTCGGACGTAGGTAAAAACGTTAACTTCGGCTGTGGCTGTGTTACCGTAAACTACGATGGCAGAAACAAATCACGTACAGTTGTGAGAGACGGTGCATTCATCGGCTGCAACACAAACCTTGTTGCTCCCGTTACAGTAGGTGAAAATGCATTTACTGCTGCCGGCTCTACTATCACAGAGGATGTACCCGACAACGCATTAGCCCTTGCAAGAGCAAGGCAGGTCAATAAAAGAGACTGGGTTAAAATCAAAAAGCCATATAAAAGACAGCACAGCAAATAAAAGCTTTTGGAGTAAATATGTTCAATAAATTTAAAAGTCAAGCATCCGGTGGCTCCACCTACGATTACCTTATTGTAGGACTTGGAAACCCCGGTACGAAGTATGAAACAACACGTCACAACGCAGGCTTTCTCTGTGTTGAAAATATGGAAAATGAGTACGGCTTCAAGGCTAAAAAGCTTAAATTCCATGCTCTTATCGGCGATACTAAAATAGCGAACAAAAAGGTTCTTGTTATGAAGCCACAGACCATGATGAACAACAGTGGTGTTGCTGTTAGCGAGTGTGCTTCCTTCTACAAAATACCACCACAGAATATTATTGTAATATTCGATGACATTTCTCTGGAGCCGGGTAAGCTCCGTATAAAGAGAAAGGGCAGCGCAGGTGGTCACAATGGTATTAAAAGCATCATTTCTCACCTTGGCACGGAGGAGTTTCCACGAATCAAGCTGGGTGTAGGCAAAAAGCCACACCCTGACTACGACCTTGCAGACTGGGTGCTCTCTAACTTCCCTAAAAACGATATTCCTCTTATGAGAGAGGCTATGGACAATGCTCTCGGTGCTCTTGAGCTTATGCTTAAGGGTGATACAGAGGGGGCTATGTCAAAATACAACAGTTGAGGTTTTTATGTCCTGTTATTCAAAGCTTCTGAAAAACTGTCCGGAATTCAATACAGTACTGGGCTACATACAAAATGGTGTGGCACCCTCAGGCATTATAGGCTTACCCTTTGCCCCAAAGGCACACCTGATTCATTCACTCTGCGAGGAGCTTTTTCGCAGAGCTGTTGTAGTTTTGCCCGATGAAGCCTCTGCACGAAAGCTTGTAAGTGACGTAAACCACTACGGGGGTAAGGAAACAGCAATATTCTTCCCTGCAAGAGATTACTCCTTCAACTCCACCCAGGGTCAATCAAGAGAATACGAGCAGTTAAGAATAAAGGCACTATGCAAAATACTCAACAATGATTACTCTGTTGTTGCCTGCTCCGTAGAGGCAGCACTCCAGCTTACAATTCCTCCGGAGGAATTGAGAAGGCGTATATACAAAATAGATTACGATACGGAAATATCTACAGATGTACTCATAAACACCCTTATTGCAGCAGGCTTCAAAAAGACCGACAGCGTTGAAGGTCCCGGTCAGTATGCACACAGGGGTGGCATAGTAGACTTTTTCCCCACAGACTCTGCAGAGCCTGTACGAATTGAGCTCTGGGGCGACCAGGTAGATAACATTTCCACCTTTGACCCATCCTCACAAAGAAGGACAGATAATTTAGATTACTGCGAAATCACTCCTGCTACAGAAATTATTTTTGAGAGCAATGACATTCTTAAAGGTAAAATAATCAAGCATATGGAGGGTCTTTCAGGCAAGGGCTCACGCAAGGCAAAGGAGCTTCTGGGCAAGGATATTGAGCTTCTTGAGGCAGGCATCAGCCTTTCCTCTGCAGATAAATATTTATCCTTAGCATACGAAAGCACAGCCTCTATATTTGAATATTGCTGTGAAGCACAGCTTTTCGTTATAGAAAGCAGCGCTGTAAAGGAAAGAGCCGAAAGCGTTTCAAGGCTCTTTAACGAGGAAATAAAGGCTCAGTTTGAAAACGGTGTGCTCTCAAAGGGACTTGACACCTTCACGCTTACCTTCCCACAGCTGACGGCTATCTACGAGAGCCACAAGGCTTTTTACGTAGACACCTTCCCTCGTGGCACCTTTGATACTCCCGTAAAAAGCCTTACAACCTTCAACGTACAGCAAACTCCTATATGGAATGGTACGTTAGAGGTGCTTCTCGACGATATAAGACCTTGCCTTCGCAACAAGGAGCAATGCATTATTACAGCCGGCACAGACAAGGCTGCCGCTGCATTAGTCGAAGCCTTGGAGGCAGAGGACATAAAGGCTATTCACTTCCCTGTGCCACCTGCCGAATTCCCGAAAACTATGGTTACAGTTTTATCGGGTGGTATATCCACGGGCTTCAGGTACCCTAACGAAAAATTCACAATTATCTCCTACGGCAGAGGTGGCGCAAGGCCATCTACTGCAAGAAAGAAACGCAAAAACTACAAGGCTGCCGATGCTATACAGAGCCTTGAGGAGCTTTCAAAGGGCGACTACGTTGTTCACTCCGTTCACGGCATAGGTATCTTTGACGGCATACACAAGCTTGTTGTTTCAGGCGTTACAAAGGATTTTATTAAAATACAATACGCTAAGGCTGCTGTTTTATTTGTTCCTGTAACACAGCTTGACCTTGTTTCAAAATACATCGGACCCCGAGACGACACAAAAACACTTAAGCTTTCAAGCCTTGGTGGCAATGATTGGGAGAGGCTTAAAACAAAGGTTAAGGCATCTGCCAAGAATATGGCAAAGGAGCTTATTGCTCTGTATGCCAAAAGAATGAAAACTGCAGGATATGCATTTTCACCTGATATTGATATGCAGAATGACTTTGAGCGCAGGTTTGAATACGACGAAACAGATGACCAGCTACGAGCCATTCACGAAATTAAAAAGGATATGGAGGCTCCCCACCCTATGGACAGACTCCTGTGTGGTGACGTCGGCTTCGGCAAAACCGAGGTTGCATTGCGTGCGGCATTTAAGGCTGTGTGCGACAGTAAGCAGGTGGTATATCTCTGCCCGACAACTATTCTTGCGATGCAACATTTTGAGACGTTTTCAAGTCGTATGGCGGATTTCCCGATAACTGTTGAGATGCTTTCCCGCTTCCGCACTGCAAAGCAGCAGACGGAAATTCTTAAAAAGCTTAAAGACGGTAGAATAGATGTTATAATCGGTACTCACAGACTGTTGTCAGAGGACGTTAAATTCAAAGATTTGGGACTTCTTATAATTGATGAGGAGCAACG
>JAZSJL010000204.1:0-13849 GCA_045534355.1 Acutalibacteraceae bacterium | reverse complement strand
CGAGGAACCTGAAGCAGAGCCTATTGAAGAAGCTGTTGAGGAAGAAGCTGTTGAGGAAGCACCTGCAACACAAGAAACTGAAATTGAAACTACAAAAGGAGCTGAACCCGTTTTCGCTACAAATGCAGAAGCCGAGGAAGAAGCTGTTATAGAGGTTATAGACGTTGAGCCGGAAACTACAGAAGAAGCAGCAGCTATCCCACCAAAAAAGAGAAAAAAGAGCTATGCTCCATTTGTGGCTGTATTCCTTCTTGTAGCAGGTATTATAGCAATCATCTGCGTAACGGTTGTTCCTGCAAAGATAAACGAAAGCAAATACTCCAAAGCGACTGAATATATGGCAAACAAGGAATATAACCTTGCAATACCTGTGTTTGCAGAGCTTGGCGAGTACGAGGATTCACTTGATAAGCTCAACCTTGCAAAATACAGCTACGCTTATCAGCTTGAGGAACAGGGCAAATTCAGCGAAGCAAAAGAGATTTACATTGAATTGGACAAGTACGAGGATTCTATTGCAAGAGCCTCCTCCTGCACCTACAACCTTGCAAATGCTGCTCTCGAAGCAGGCAAGTTTGACGAAGCAAAGGAATTATACAAATCTGTACCCGACTATGCAGACAGCAAAACCCAGGTTTTACAGTGCGATTACCAGAAGGGCGTTTCGCTTATAGCTTCCAAGGAATATGCAAAGGCTATTGAAATATTCACCACTCTTGCCGATTATACCGACAGTAAAGATAGAGTTCTTGAAGCAAAATACAAGTATGTAAAGGACCATATGTCCAAGGATGATGAAACAACAGTTGCATACCTTAAGGACCTTATTGAAGCAAGGTACCAGGACAGCGTTATTCTCAGGCGAGATATTTTAG
This sequence comes from Acutalibacteraceae bacterium, assembly GCA_045534355.1. Classification (GTDB taxonomy): domain Bacteria; phylum Bacillota; class Clostridia; order Oscillospirales; family Acutalibacteraceae; genus DTU089. The sequence goes on along the minus strand of JAZSJL010000204.1, from coordinate 12,974 downwards.
GTGACGGTGTTGTTACGGAAGGCGTAAGCACCTCTATAAACTACAGCGAAACAGACGCTGCGGAGAATCTTACAGAAGCTGACAGAACAAAGCCAATCTACTTCCACGTTTCCGTTGGCGACACAGAGCTTTACGGAAAACAGCTTACCGTTAAGTTCACTACCTCTGTTGGATACACAGAAAGAAAGCGTGTTACCTTAACAAGCGAGAACAACACATATACACTTATGTACCCTCGCACAAGCGTTTCAAACTACACAGTAGAATTCTCAGTTGTAGCTCCCGACGGCACAACAGTTGCATCTCAGACAATTACAATTAAATAAATTAAGTAAGCCATAATAAAAGAACCTTCACACCGAAAATGTGAAGGTTCTTTTACTTATCTCATAGCATTTCGCATATTTCTCATATCATCTGACACGTCTGTAACCATATCAGACAAGCCTTCTGAAACATCTGTTACAATGTCGCCTATAACACCATTGTCGCCCGGTGTAGATTCATCTGTTACCATACCGTCATTTATCATATCGGTAGTTGCAGGTGACGTTGTTGTAGTCGTTGTAGTAGTTGTAAGAGTTGTAAGCACCTCTTCATCCTTTGCGCCACAGCCTGTTAAAACAAGTCCCAGGCACACAACGAGCACAACAACAGACAAAATTGCTATAATCCTTTTCATATCTTCACAACCTTTCCGGAGTATTCTCCATTATGAGTATTCCCTTTTTAGTAAAAAATATTCTTATTTTGTAAGCACTCCACCATCAGAATACAAAAGAATCAGAATATCCTTCTCCTGACCTGTTACAGGGTCAATATAAACCAGTATTTCGTTGCCGTCGGAAGCCTTGCAATGGTATTCATACACAAAAATCTCTGTCTCCCACTCTGTTGGAATAAATGCTTTTTTGCTTGAAATTACCTTTAATTCATTTTTTAAAAGCTTTTGTGCCTGGGCCTGGGTGTACGAAATATTTTCGGGTATATTTCGTTCAGTGTGGTTTGTTATATATCCCGTTGCATCAAAGGCTGTTACAGAGCCATCGTCAAGGGCAATGCTTACCTTAATCAAATCCGTGTAGTAGGTTATACCGTTTTCGTAGTACGCAAAGTTAATAGTACAAATACCGTCATTGGTAGAATAGTAGCTTTCCTTAATTTTCGTGTAACCCTTATCATTTAAAAACTGTGTTGCTTTTTCAATAGCTTTTTCTGTAGAAAGCTTTATTTCCGAAGCAAATATACTCGTAAGCATATAGCAGACTATTCCACCCTTTTGAGTTACACTAACAGTATAATCACCATTGTAAAAATTAAAAGTACTTAAATTGCTTTCTGTTTTAGATAGAAACTGAAGCTGACTTTCCTTTGCGCCTATAAACTCTGCCGCCTTCTTGTGTGCCTGCTCCTGTGTAACTGCTTCAAGGTTTTCAATAAGGACAGCTTTTTTATTGTTAATGTGGTCAGAAAATGGTCCGTCATATATAAGAGTAGGATAATCCTGCAATGCCTGATTTGCATCATTAAGCTCATCGCCCAGGTACACAGATGCCTTTGCATCGTCCTGCAGCGTACTCTTAATCATTTCAAAATCCAGGAGTCCGTTTTCTTCCTGGGCAATAAGGTCGTTCACCTCATTTGAAAGCTCCTTGGAATACTTCAAAAGAGAGTTTAAATTCTCTGTCTGCTCCTTTGTAGCAGAGCCACCTCCTGCAAGGCTTTCATTTAAAGAAAGAGTGTATTCCCCTACCTGTGAAAGGAACTTGTATATTCCGGAAATTTCTGTGTTACCATCAGTTATTTCTGAAAGACTCTCCTTTGCCGATGCGCTGGAGCGCCAAAGCTTTGTGGAAACGTCTGAAAGCATATCCTCGCTTTGAGAATACATACATTTCTGTAAATTAAGGCTTATATCATCAAGGTAAGTACCAAGCTGTGTTAATGCCCTTTCGTTACTCCTTGTAAGCTCCCTTTCTGCAACTGCAAGGTTGAAGCTGCTCACACCTGCCCATATACCCAGAACAAGCACTATTGCAGACAAAAAGCTTATGATTCTGACAGTATTTCTTCTGTTCATTTTCATATTAATCTTCCTTTGCATTAATATCATTTTTTAAAATGCTGTTTATTAATATCATTTTCTCAAAAAATTAACAAATTATTCAACAAATCAAAGAAAAACCTTGCTCAAACCCATTTACAAAAAGCCATTTAATATTGTATAATAAATCGATTATAAATTAAAATGCAGAAAGTAGTGTTTTTTTGAACGCTTATTTTGATAACAGTGCCACAACACCTCCTTGCCAAAGGGCTATAGAAGCAGCTAATAGTGCCATAACGGAGTACTGGGGTAACCCTTCCTCTCTCCACAAAGCAGGTAGCGATGCTTCAAACCTTTTACGCAAGGCTCGTAAGCAGGTAGCCTCTCTTATGAGAGTGCCTGAGGATAATTTCTTCTTCACATCATCGGGCACCACAGCAAACAATACAGCAATATTCGGTGCATACGAAAAGCTAAAAAAACAAGGCAACACCATAGTAACAACTGCTATCGAACACCCAAGCGTTGCAGAACCCATCAAAAGGCTTGAGAGCTTAGGCTGTCGTGTAGTAAGGCTTATGCCCGACAAAACAGGTAAAATAAATGAGGATGAGCTTTTAAGCTCCGTTACAGCCGACACAATTTTAGTTTCCATTATGGCTGTAAACAACGAGGTTGGCTCAATTCTCCCTGTAAGCAAAATCCGTTCTGCAGTTTTAAGTGCAGGCTCCCCTGCTATAATTCACTCCGACTGCATTCAGGCTTTTTCCAAAATTTTAGTATCACCAAAGGCTCTGGATGTTGATATAATTACTGTAAGTGGTCACAAAATCCACGCCCTTAAGGGTGTAGGTGGCATATATCTTAAAACACCTAACCTCATAAAGCCGTATATCTTAGGTGGTGGGCAGGAAAAAGGGCTTCACTCCGGCACAGAGGCAACACCTGCTATATTCTCCTTCGGTGCTGCTGCCGAGGAGGCAATGGACATAAAAAAGCACCTTGACTATGTGCAAGGCTTGAAGGATAAATTCCTTCAAGGCATACAGGGAAATTCCCGTATTATTATAAACTCTCCCGAGGATGCTATTCCTCACATACTCAATATTTCAATTCCGGGGCTCCCGAGTCAACCCATTGTTAATTTTATGAGCGACAAGGGTATTGCAATTTCTGCAGGCTCTGCCTGTAAAATGGGGCACAGAAGTCCTGTGCTCACAGCAATGAATCTCAAGCCCGAGATTATCGACAGCGCCGTAAGAATCAGCTTCTCACGCTACAACACTCCTGAAGAGGTTGAGCTTCTCATTTCAGCCGTAAGTGAGGTTGCCGAAAAGTACGGCAGGAAAGGATAAATATGAAAGAAATCATTCTTATAAAAGACGGCGAAATCGCACTTAAGGGTCTTAACCGTTCAAGCTTTGAGGATATGCTTTGCAAGAATATCCGTCAAAGAATCAAGCCCTTCGGTGCATTTGAAATAAAAAAATCTCAATCAACAATCATTGTAACTCCTTCAGATGATTACGCAGACATTGACTCTGCAGTTGATGAAATATCCAGAGTATTCGGTATAGCAGGCTACTCAAGAGCAGCCGTTGCCGAAAAGGATATGGAGGAAATTTTAGCTGTTGCCCCCGTTTACCTTGAGGAACAGCTCCTCAGAGCAAAAACCTTCAAGGTTGAGGCAAAGCGTTCCGATAAAAAGTTCCCTCTCAAATCTCCCGAAATTTCTGCAATAGTTGGAGGAAAGCTTTTAGAGAGCTTCCCTCACCTTACTGTTGATGTTAAAAATCCCGACATTACAGTTACAGTAGAAATTCGTGAAAAGGCATATATAAGAGGTAATCAGCTCAAGGGCGCAGGTGGTATGCCCTGTGGCTCCTCAGGCAGAGCGCTCCTTCTTATTTCAGGTGGTATTGACAGCCCCGTTGCTGCATATATGATGGCAAAAAGAGGCTTACAGCTTGTGGGTATTCACTTTGCTTCTCCACCATATACCTCCCTTCGCTCCGAGCAGAAGGTGCACGACCTTCTCACCAAGGTTGCACGCTATAGTGGAAAGATATATCTCCACACAGTACCCTTTACAGAGATTCAGGAAATGATTCGTGAAAAGTGTCCCGAGGAGTTATTCACAATCATTATGCGCCGTTTTATGATGCGCCTTTCAAATATGCTTGCAGATACTACCGATTGCCACGCTCACATTACAGGCGAGAGCGTAGCACAGGTTGCAAGCCAGACACTTCTTGCTATAGGCTGCACAGATGCAGTAGCCTCCTACCCTGTTTTCCGTCCTTGCGTGGGTATGGATAAGCAGGAGATTATAGCAATATCCCGTAAGATTGAAACCTTCGATATATCAATACAGCCATTTGAGGATTGCTGTACCGTATTCACACCAAAGCACCCTAAAACAAGGCCTGATATACATGCTGTCGAGGAGGCTGAAAAGGCTCTCGACATTGAAGGACTTTGCCGACGTGCATTCGACGGAATATCAAGGATATTAATTACAGCAAACGGTGTTGAAAATGACTGAAAATGATTTAATCACTTTAGCAACCGGCGTTGTACAAAGGCTGATTGCAAATAACAAAACCCTGTCTGTTGCAGAATCCTGCACGGGTGGCTGGTTAAGTAAATTAATAACAGACGTAAGTGGCGCATCCTCCATATATAAGGGTGGCGTATGCTCCTACTCAAATGAGGTCAAGGTTAAGCTTTTAGGCGTGAGCGAGGAAGCACTAAATACAGAGGGTGCCGTAAGCAGTACAGTTGCCACACAAATGGCAACAGGCGTCAGGAAAGCACTAAATACAGATATAGGTGTAGGTATTACAGGTATTGCAGGTCCGAATTCCGACAATACAAGCAAGCCCGTTGGACTTATTTTCATTGCCGTTGCCGACGAAAACGGCGTGCAGGTAACACAGCTCAACAACACATTTACTGAAAACGTAAGAACCAACAACAGGCTTTCAGCACTACACACAGCACTCAATATTTTATATTCTACAGGTGATTATAAATGAGCAAAAACAAGGCTTCACAGTACGTGTACTTCAGTGGCTCCGAAGAAACTGTTATACGTACCGATGAAACAAAAAAGGTTGCTAAAACGAAAGCAATAAAACGAAAGAAGTATAAAAAGATAGCACTCAACGTTATCTCCTTCGTACTGATTTTTACTATTGTGGTATCTGCAACCTTCTGGGGCAAGCGTGGTATAGAGCGTTTCCTGGTTTTAAGACAGGAGCAGCAGCAACACAAGGAGGCTACCCTCCCCGACGAAGTTATGGAAAAGCTTGATAATATGACAGAGGAGCAGAAGTGGGCTTACCTCTACGAAAAATACCCGGAGCTTATAAACGTAAAATTCCCAACAGGTATTCTTGTTGACTACGCCCTCTACTACTCACAAAACCCCCAGACCATTGGTTATTTGAAAATTAACGGTACTAAAATAGATACTCCCGTTGTTCAGGCAGATAACAACAAGTATTATCTTAACCACGACTTCTACGGCAAGGCTACAAGCTACGGTGCAATATATGCATCCTACAAAAACAGCACACAGCCCTTTGACAGAAATACACTTTTATACGGCCACAATATGCACGACGGCTCAAGATTTGCAGACCTTCTCAACTACAAAAATCTTGAATATTACAAAAAACATCCTATTATTCAATTCGACTCATTATACGAAAAGGTTTATTGGAAAATCTGTGCCGTTGTTATTACAAACGGCTCCACAGAAAGCGACAATGGTTATTTCTTTGATTTTACCTTCAACCATTGCTCCGACCTTTGCTATGAGGAATACATTGAGGAGCTTGATAAACGCAAGCTCTACGAAACAGGGGTAGACATTCTCCCGACCGACAGGCTTTTAACACTTTGTACCTGCACATACGAATATGACGATGCAAGGCTTTTAGTTATTGCCAGAATGGTACGTGACGGAGAATCTATCGAAGTAAACACAGCCCTGGCAGATTACAAAACAACACCTGTCAAGTATCCCGACAGCTACTACGATAACCCCGACAACAACCCATACAAAAACGATAAAAAATTCTTTTTATATTAATACGAGGTGTGAAAATGGAATTCAAAGCATTTTCTTTTGAACAAAATACCTACTCTTTTGCAACAGTTAAGCAAAAGGTAGCCGATGCAGTAGACAACACTACTGTGTATTTCGAGAGCTTTTCCGACTCCAAGGCTCTTTTTGGAGAAATCGGCACAGCACTTGAATATACAGATGTTTTACTCATAGGAATCGAGCCTAAAGCATATCTTAAATTTAAGCCGGTGCTTATTAAGGCTTTTGATTTCACTCCTGCCTACAGCGACAAAATAATGGATGCTCTTGAGGGAAGCGTTTCTGACGAAACCGTGAAAAAGGCTCACGCTCTTATCCCAAACGAGGCAGAGGAGCTTATGACAGATAACGGTCTTTATAGTGGCTTCTTTGTAAAGGAAGAGAATCAATACATAGTTGTATTCCCTCTTCTTGAAACAGCAGTACCAAAAATTCTGCAAACTGCAAAACTTCCGTTCTTTAAGCAGGAGGAAAGCAAAGCAGAGGTTCTCCAGGAGATTACAGATGGCGAAAAAGCTTCTCCAAAGGCTTCAACCATTATACAGAAGCTTCTCAGAAACGATTTGAGAATTGCAATTCCTTCCACACCTGCTTCAAAGCTTTTAAAATCCGACATCAAGGCTTGCGAGGGCTACGCAGATTTCGTATTCTTTACACCCTTTGTAAACGATACAGGCATCACAGACCCTAAACAGTATGCAGCACAGCTTGCAAGAGGTGCTATGGAGCTTCGCAACACAGAGTTAGGTGCAACCATTTCAAATATTTTCCGTGAAAAGAAGGGCGACAAAATTATCAGCTACTACGCCTTTATAAGCGTTGCAACAGCAGATAAGGTAGTTGTTAAAAAGCTCTTTGCAGAGCCCGATGAAAATATTGAAAACCTCATTGCAGAGGCAACTGCAGAGCTTTATGCTATGATTGATAAATATATCGATGAATTAGCATTCAAGGCAGCTGCATCTCTTGAGGATAGTGAAAAATACGAGGACGCTGTTATTGAAGCAGAGGTTGTTTCCGACGTAAGACCCGAGGCAACCATAAGCAAAACAGGTATGATTGTTGCAATAATTGCAGTAATAATGGCAATAGTTGCCTGTGTTGTGCTTGCAATGAAGTTAGGTGATTACTTTGTAACACCAAGCGACGCACCTGCAAACGAGGTACTCCAGCAGAACGGTGACACGCAAGCTACACCTGATACCACCTTACCGGTAATCCCTGCAAACACAGTACCACAGAATACAGCTCCACAGAATACTGTTGCAGAGCTTACGGAGCTTCAATCGGAAACGTCTATTTTCGGTGTAACAACTACACTTCCTATTCCCGATACAACGTATCAGATAATTTACACACCGAATCCGAATCCTAACCCCAATACCCAGAACGACACTACAACAACTACAAAACCAACAACAACTCAACCCGAAACAACCACCGAAGAACAGCCTACAATTGAAAATATCGGCGACGACGAGTGGTAAGCAAAGGAGATACACATATGGCAATATTAGTTACAGGAGGAGCAGGCTACATCGGCTCCCACACATCACTTGAGCTTTTAGACGCCGGCAAGGAAATTGTTATTTTAGATAATTTCTACAACAGCTGTCCAAAGGTTTTAGAAAGGCTCCGGGAGCTTTCAGGTAAGAAAATCAACTTCGAGGAATGTGATATTCGTGACCGTGAAGGTTTAGATGCTGTTTTTGAAAAATATGATATTGAGGCTGTTATTCACTTTGCAGGTCTTAAGGCTGTAGGCGAATCCTGTCAGAAGCCACTTATGTATTACGAAAACAACATTAGTGGTACAGTTACGCTTTGCCAGGCAATGGCTGCTCACGGTGTTAAAAAGATTGTGTTCAGCTCATCTGCAACAGTTTACGGTGAACACAATCAGTCCCCTCTTAAGGAAACTATGGTTGCAGGTGGCACAACAAACCCATACGGCACCACAAAGTTCTTTATTGAGCAGATTCTTACAGACCTTGCGAAGTCAGACCCTGAGTGGGGCGTGTGTATTTTAAGATACTTTAACCCAATCGGTGCTCACAAGAGTGGCAGAATCGGTGAAAGCCCAAATGGTATTCCGAATAACCTTATGCCCTACATCACACAGGTTGCAGAGGGCAAGCGTGAATTCCTCAGCGTATTCGGTGACGACTACGATACTCACGACGGCACAGGCGTAAGAGACTACATTCACGTTGTTGACCTTGCTATCGGTCACATAAAGGCATTAAATAAAATTGAAAACGAAACAGGCGTACTTATTTACAACCTTGGTACAGGTAAGGGCTACAGCGTTCTTGACGTTGTAAAGGCTTTCGAAAAGGCTTCAGGTGTTAAGGTGCCATACAAGATTGTTGAGCGTCGCCCCGGTGACCTTGCTACAGTTTACTCCGACCCTGCAAAAGCAAAGGCAGAATTAAATTGGGAAGCAGAAAGAGGCTTGGACGATATGTGCGCAGACTCTTACAGGTGGCAGCACAATAATCCAAACGGCTACGAGGACTGATATTTTGCAATTCGTTCCATTTAACTCACGAGATTCCAGGCACAAGTCAATATTTGGCAGTACAGCCGCAGGCGACAGCTTGCGGCTCTGTGTTCTTATGCCCAGAAATTTCGGTTGCCGTAAGGTAACACTCATTATGCACAAGGACAATGAGTCTACTGTTTTCCGTGATATGTTCTGGTGTGGAATGAATGGCGAAAACGAGGAGTGGTGGGATATTACACTCACCATCGAAAGCGAAGGACTTTATTTTTACCACTTCAGCTACGAAACGCCTTTTGGTACAGGCTATATTTACCATCGCTCTGCAGGTTTGGGAGAATTTGCTCCATCGGGCAAGGAGTGGCAGCAAACAGTATACAAAAAAGACTACTCAACACCACATTGGGTCAAGGGTGGCATAATGTACCAGATTTTCCCCGACAGATTCAATATCGGTGAAAACCCACCAACTGATTACCCGACTGACAGAATACTTCACACCTCAACATCAGAGCAACCCCTTTGGAGACCAAATGAACAGGGCAAAATATTAAATAACGACTACTATGGCGGCACACTTAAGGGCATAGAGGAAAAGCTACCGTATATAAGCTCCCTTGGGGTAACAATGCTTTATTTAAACCCTATTTTCGAGGCACACTCAAATCATCGCTACAATACTGCAGACTACACGAAAATCGACCCTATGCTTGGCACAGAGGAGGATTTTATTTCTCTTTGCAAAAAGGCTGAAGAATATTCAATAAAGATTATTCTTGACGGCGTTTTCAGTCACACAGGCTCCGATAGTATTTATTTTAACCGTGAGGGCAGATATGGAAGCACAGGCTTCTGGAATGACCCACAGGGTGAATACAACGGTTGGTTTACCGTAGAGGAAAACGGAAAATACAAATCCTGGTGGGGAATAGAAACTCTCCCCGAAACCAATGAGGAAAACGATTCCTTTATCGAATATATCACAGGTGAAAACGGTGTTATTAAAAAGTGGCTCGACTGTGGAGCAAGTGGCTTCAGGTTAGACGTTGCCGATGAGTTGCCCGATAAATTTATAGATGCTCTATCCTCTCGTATTAAAGCTCTTGATAAAGATTACTTCATTATCGGTGAGGTGTGGGAGGATGCTACTAATAAAATCAGTCACGGTGGCAGAAGAAGGTACCTTTTAGGTGACCAGCTTGACAGCGTAATGAACTACCCCTTTGCCTCTGCTATCGTTACGTTTATGCGATACGGCGTTGCAGAGAATTTTATGGAGTCTGTAGTTTCCGTTTGCGAAAACTATCCGCCACAGGCTCTCCATTGCCTGATGAATCACATAGGCACCCACGATACTGCAAGGATTCTCACAAAGCTTGTAAATGACTCTATAGAGCATAAGCCAAGGCACATTCAGGCAGAGTACAGCTTAACAGCCGAGGAGCTTGAAAAGGCGAAAGCGCTTTTAAAAACAGCAACCGTGCTTCAATACACACTCCCCGGCTTTCCGTCAGTCTACTACGGAGATGAAGCAGGTGTGCAAGGTGGTGCAGACCCATTCAACAGAAGCTTCTTCCCTTGGGACAACGAGGACACAGAGCTTACAGAATGGTACAAAAAGCTTGGTAGCATAAGACACTCTCTCCAATGCCTTAAGGAGGGTAGCTTCTGCCCATATTCTGCCATGCTCTCCTGCGTTGCATATATAAGAAGAAGCCAAAGCGATAAAATTCTCGTTATTGCAAACAGAAACTATCACAGCATCGACTACAACCTGCCCGAGGAATTCAGATATTCATACGAGCTTATCACACAAAAGAATGTTGATTTTTCTGTAAACATCCCAGCCTTCGGTGCAGTTATATTAAAAGCATAAAAACAGTTAGCAGATTAATAAAACTGCTAACTGTTTTCTCTTTTCATTTTATCTTTGTTATTTTATTCCCCTTAACAAGATATGCATTTTTGCTTATCTCAATAAGTGGAGTATCGTTTATTGAGTCTGTATAGAAATTTTCAATTTCAACATCGGGGTATTCCTCAAAAAATGCCTTAACCTTTGCTTCTCTTATGCAAAGGCGTGGAATAGAGCCATCCTTTTCAATAATGCTGCCTATATACCTTTTTATTCCCAGCCTTTTGCAGATAATTTCAAGTGAAAATTCAGGTGAGCCTGAAATAATTAAATCATCATCCGTTTGCACTTCCTTATAAAAAGGCTTTATTTTGTGCATATGCTCATCCCAAAAAGCCTTCATATCCTCATTTATACCCGCATTATCTCTGTAAAAGCTACCTACTTTTTCTCCGTACTTAGAGAGTGCCTGCTCAATAGTAACCTTGCCTGCCTTGTATTTCAGCAGAGCAAGAAAAACAGAGGGTATATATTTTAATAAGGATTTATCCTTTTTACAGTAAAAGAGAAAAAAATCTACAACACTCTCGCCATCATAAATGGTATTATCAAAATCATAAACGTTCATATATTTCCCTCGAATTAATCTTATTTGTTAACGGAAGCAAGTGCTGACGGAATAACAAGCTTTGTTTTCTCGTAATTCACAGTCCTCTTGAAATCAGTATAGTTTTCCTTTGTGCAGGGGTCAATTATTATTTCATTGTCCACAAGCTCTATGCAAAACCCCGGTCTTGAGTATTTGTGCCTGAACCAGTTTTCGAAGCCACCACCATAGGAGGAAGCCTTATCTGTAGGGTCTGCAACGTATAAGCCACTCTGCCCGGCAATATCTTGAGCAAAAGCCTTATATATGCCGTTGAGCTGTGTATTGTATGTATCTCCCCAGAAAATGCAGTTACCCTTCACGTGCACGGAAAGTAAAAACTCAAATTCATTTTCCTCACACAAGCTCATTAAAGCCTGTGTTTCCTTTTCACTTGCACTTTTGTAGCCCTTGAAGAAATAGCCCGAGGGCTTCGTTACACCATTATCTACAGCACCCCAGGCTAAGGGGAAATTTCTGTTTAAATCAACTCCGTTATAGTTTGCCTTGTAGTCCTCAAGCTTATCCACAGCCACACCTTTTTTCACTTTGAGCTGTGATAAAACTACCTCAAGACCGTCGGGATTAACACAAGGCACAATATATAATGTATAATCAGAAAAAAGCTTCTTTAAATCGTAATCACCAATTCTGCCGTTCCCCTTCTCTACTGCATAGCAATACTCCTCTATACAGCACAGCAGGTATTTTGTTGTAAGGTGCTCCCTTGCGTGTATTGCACCTGTTACAAGTGCCTTCTTCTCACCATTACCTACAGTAAGAAGTGGAATTGCCTTACCTGTAGCTGTGTGACCGAGAGTAAAAAGCTTTATAGAGTCGCTATATTCAGAGCGAAGCCTGGATATACACCCAAGAAGCATATAATAATCATCGGGAGCAGTTGTATCTATTACCGAGGCAAAGTCATTTATCTCAAATGGCTCCTCGGAAGGGTTGTGCGTAATAGTTAATTCCGGCTTGCCCAATGAAAGAAACGTACCCACACCAAGCACCAAAACCATAAACACAGCTAACAGCCGTATCAATAAATCATATTTTTTGTTATCCACTTATTTTGCTCCGTTCTTTAAATTGCGAAAACAGTTTTTGAATACATATTTTCGCCAATTCACGTAAATTACATTTATAATTTTATAGTAATCGCAAACTGCTGTCAACAAAAAAGAATAATAGCAACATATTTCGTCTTTTTATCATACAAGCCCCTTTCTCACAATATAATTATTGCAGGAGGTGTTTATAATGTCAGATGATAAAAAAACAGGTCTTTTCCCTCATAACTGCATTTTAGAGGACAGGAAAAGACTTTCCGTTTCAGGAGTAAACAACGTAGAAAGCTTCGATGAAGAAACTATTATCGCTTCAACCGACTATGGTGATTTAACAGTCAAGGGTCAGAAAATGCACATAACAAAGCTATCCCTTGAGGTTGGCGAGTTAGCTATTGAGGGTGAAATTTTCTCCTTGAGCTACTCCGAGTCAGTCCAGAAGAGCACAGGCTTCTTATCAAGGGTGTTTCGCTGATGTATTCCGTACCTCAATCAGAACAGCTTTCAATCTTTGTAGCATCCTTAGGGTTAGGCTTCCTTTTAGGTGTTTTGTATGACGTAGTAAGGGCAATACGACTATCTCTGCCATATTCCAAGGTTGCTACTGTTATTTTTGATTTATTGTATTGCTTTCTTTTCGGCACAATAACCTTTCTTTTTATACTTGCCCTTAACAAGGGTGAGGTAAGGTTTTATATAATTGCAGGTGAAATTATAGGAGCACTGTTTTATTATATCT